>JADQBO010000298.1 GCA_016278585.1 Desulfosporosinus sp. | reverse complement strand
TTTTAACACACTCTGAGTGTGTTAAAAGGACCGTCCCCTAAACACGTTTCCCCCGCGCCCACCCTAATACGCGGTCCCCCTTAAGCGTTATAGTTTCCTCGCCCTGATGAAGACACTTACGATGGACCCTTCAAGCTCATTTCGTTCACGCTCTGAAAGACTCTCTAACATCGAAATCATACCTACGTCTTTAAGATCGTATACCCGAGTCACTTCCGTACTGACTTCGGAAAAACCAGCCTTTTCGAGCTTTTCTAGGTATTCGTCCTCCAGCAATGCACCTGCAATACATCCCGCCCAGGCTAACATATCATTGTGAACTTTAGCAGGTAATGGCTTTTTTAAAACAATGTCAGATACTGCAAACCGCCCCCCTGGTTTCAGCACCCGAAAAGCTTCTCCCAGAACTTTGTCTTTGTTCCCAGATAAATTGATCACACAATTCGAGATAATTACATCAATGCTATTATTCGGTAAAGGGATTTCTTCAATATGTCCTTTCAAAAACTCGACATTATCTATGCCTGCTGTCGATTGATTAGCCCGTGCAACAGTAAGCATTTCATCGGTCATATCTAACCCATAAGCTTTCCCAGTTGGACCCACTCGTTTAGCAGACAATAAGACATCCAACCCCGCGCCACTACCTAAATCTAGTACCACTTCTCCCAGGTTCAACTCAGCTAAGGCTGTAGGATTTCCACACCCGAACGAATTTATGATCATATCTGGATCCAAACCATTGATATCCTCCAAGGTGTAGAGACCACTTGTAATTGGGTCCTTTACATCGTTCAATTGGGTGCTCGAGCAACAACCACCTTCTGAACTGCTGCAACAGCCAGTTTTGTTGGTAATAGCTAGAGCATACTTTTCACGAACCTTTTCCCTGATATCTTCCATCTGATTCGCTCCTCAAATCAATTTTTTTTGATGTTTGGAGCCTACGGCAGAAACTTCAACGGATATCCCTCGCTTACATAACGAAATGGCCCATAGTTTAGCGATTTTAAAATCTGGTGCGTTTATCAGACTTTAAAGTCCTTACGTAATTGCTCCATATACTCTCTTAATGTCTCCTTATTAAGGTAATAATATCTCCATTTCCCACGCGGTTCTTCAAGAACCAATCCTGTTTCGGTTAATTCTTTCATGTGATAAGAGACTCGAGATTGGATTAGGCCGAATTCCTCCATGAATTCGCAGTTACAGACTCCCCCCTTTAGATCCCTATTGACAATGGGTAAATCACTAGGGTGATGATTCGCTAGCTTTTGGAGTATTTTGTAGCGTATAGGGTCACTTATTGCCTTAGCAATTTTCACATTATCTATCATGGCGTCATTATATCAAATAATTTTGATATAATCAAATTTACTATTTTCTAATATGAGAGTGGGTAGATCTTTAAATCTACCCACTCTAAAACAGATCAATTTAACAAGCTTTGTATACTAAATTCATATCATAATCTATGAGTAACTGACAATTCTTGAAATCAAAATCCCTTATTAGCTTAACCCTAGGCCCTTTCTCTTGGTTATAATATGAGCTTCGATATCATTAGCAACTTGTACAGGATCATCTCCAAGAGCAACCTTTCCTCCAGTTAATCCTTCCACATCTTCTGTTAGTAATTTTACAAGTTGAGGTGCACCGGTAACAAAAGGTGTCGGAGATAGATGAGTATACGCCCCGTACGCCACTGCAAAAATACCATCAATTGTCGCTTTTTGCTCCATCCATTCAGGCGCGGTCACCGCAATGGGTAAATCCGGAATATCAACATCCAGATGGTCCGCTAGAGCCGTTACAAGCATTGAAATTCTTCCGGTATCCGTACACGTTCCAAAACTTAAGACAGGAGGAATTTTTAAGGCGCTGCAAATCTCCCCTAATCCTTTGCCCGCTAAGTTAATGGCCTCTAGATTACAAAGCCCCGCAACTTCCAAAGCGTGATTTCCACACCCCCCAGAAACAACCAAAATATCCCTCTTAATTAGCTCTTTAGTAAGATTAATAGTATTCCAATCTTGAGGACCATTTCTAATAGTTGAACAGCTCACTAAGGCGACGACACCTTTTATCTTTCCAGCGGCGATGACATCGACGAGTGGATCTAGTTTATTCCCAAGAGCCTCTAAGACAGCTTCCGTGGAGAATCCGGCGATGGCTTTTTGCGTTATTTGGGGAACCTTAGGTGTAACCTTTTCTTTTCTTTTTTGAAAGTTTTCAATGCCAATATTAATTAGTTGATCAGCCATCGCATCAACACCCTCCGGATGATACGGGATTTTATGTTGAAGTCCAGGTACACCTATAATCGTACTGACGCTAACAAGGGCAATTTGATATTCCTCTGCATACATATCAATGGCTGGTGGGGAACAGTTCTCATCCATAGCTAAGACATCCACCGTTCCAGTTGCCAGTAATGGTTCTATACTTAGCCAATTCCCCATCATCCCCACAAAAACGTCATCCATCTCAAATCTCTGAATTAATTCTTGTCCTGTTTCAATGGAACCAATCACTCTAAGTCCCTTAGCACCTGCTGCTCTCGCCCGCTCTTGTATCTCAGGCAATTTGGCCTTTTGAATCGTTGCTACACCAGGCCAAGGTTGATGACCATTAAATACAATATTAACATAATCAGGGTCCATAACCCCCAAATCAACGTTTACCTCATGAGGTTTAGGGGTGCCAAATAAAATATCTTGGGTCATTTCCAATCCAATTTGAGCATTATAGATAGTTGCCAAGCCTAAACGCATCGCTTTAAGCGCCAAAGAAACATAATCACCATCGACGTTAGTTAAGCAACTAGCCACCGCGTTCTGTTCTTCATGAATAACTCCAACTGGGTATATATGTAGATCCTTCCACACCTTTTTTCGTTTCTTTGGGGCAAAAGCTTCAACCATTAGATTAGGGTCGTCAATCCCGATGTTCATTTGGGCATTAAGCAGATCTGCTAATTGAATCGCCATTTGGTTATTATCCTGATTCGTATTGATGCCAAGTTTTTCGCACATCCATTTAAGTTTATTAACATCCGTTAATTTAAATGGAGTTTTTCCTTCTCCAGTTGCTCGCAGCGTTCTAAAAGCTTCATAGGCATGATGGCTATAAGTACCTGCTCCCATAATATTTTGAAGAAGGAACTTTCTTACAGCCATTGCGTCCGGACCGATTCCGCAAACCCCTTTATCCTGACCACCCTTCTCACTAATCCGACAGGGTCCTTGAGAACATTGTTGGCAAGTTAAACCTTGAAGGCAAAATTTACAACGGATTTTTTCCTGTTGAACCCATCGGTCGAATACGTTAGACATTCCATCTTCTCGGATTCGCGGAATCATCTCTTCTACCGAATCATGGTAACTTAACCGTCCCTCAGTCTTCTCTAAAATAGTTTCTGGCATTTCCGATCCCCCTTTATTTAGTACTATTGAAAGTTTGCTCATCAGTAATAATAAATATGTACATACTAAACAATGATTAAACTCAACTCAACGTTTGTTATAGTTACTATGAAAGGAAAGATGACCAGAAAATTACAAGGGAGGGTTCATCATGAACGAAAATACCACAGTGAGCACTGATCCAAAAAATCTCCAAGCCAGAAAAATTGTTTATTACATCTTAGGTGTTTTTGAAGTTTTACTAGCCTTTCGCTTAATCTTCAAACTGTTAGGGGCTAATCCACAAAGCCCTTTTGTATCGTTCATCTATTCTGTGACACAGGCCTTTTTAATCCCCTTTAACGGTATTTTTAGATCGGCTGTCACTAGAGGAATTGAAGCACAGTCAGTTTTAGAGCCAACCACCATTATCGCCATGATTGTCTATGCAATTATTGCTTGGGGGATTGTTAAGTTGATTGAAATTAGCAAGCCTGCACAGAATAACAAAGTTCATTAAAGTACCCTGACAGCCTTATGCAGGCTTAAGAACCCCAACTTGCATGTTATTTCAAAAGCATGAAGATTAATTGAGCTGAATACCGAGCAAACCATCCCCTTAACAATTGTAGTTATTAACAACAAAGAAAGGGGTTGTGCTAAACCATGGTTACGTTGATTTCACATCCCTACTTTGTTTTATGTCCTTAAAACCCAAGCGTCCTCACTCCACTTTGGTTGTGAAATGAGGACGCTCTTGATTGACCACGTAGGATTTTGGAGACTGAGTTTTCACACAGCCCCTTCAAGGTGTACTTTTCCGTGTTAATCGCAGAACGGGATAACGAAGGAATTATATTTCTATTGATTGAGGGATTGGATTGAAAAATAACGCCTTGAAAGATTCGAGGCCTATATTAAAATTCTCCTCTGAAAGCTTTTATTAACGAAAGTGTCATTGCAAACATGACAATCATAAACGGAAACCCAACAGTAATAGAGGCAGACTGCAACGCATCAAGTCCCCCAGCTATCATTAAGGCAACGGCAACAGAACCCACAATTAAACCCCAGACAATCTTTAGTCGTGCTGTCGGATTTAATTCTCCACCCGAAGTGTACATAGCTAAAACAAAGGTAGCAGAGTCTGCGGAAGTAATAAAGAAGATCGCTATGATTAAGGTTGTTAGAATTGTTAAAACCCCAGCAAGAGGGTAGTACTCGAACATGGCAAAAATGGCTGTACTCATATCTTCTGCTACTTGAGCTGCAATGCCACCATGTTGAACAACATCAATATACAATGCACTATTTCCCATAACCCCCAACCACATAAAACTCATGAGAGTAGGAGCAATGACCACACCCAATATATACTCTCTTACCGATCGGCCCTTTGATACTCGGGCAATAAATGCACCAACAAATGGACCCCAGGCAAGTCCCCAGGACCAGTAGAAAATTGTCCAACGCCCTACCCAACCAGGCTTGGTTTCAAATGTATCAGTCCAAAAACTCATTTGGAAAATATTTTGTAGGTATGACCCAATAGTTTCAGTAAACCCATTAAAAATAAACCGAGTAGGCCCAACGATTAGCATGAATACCATAACTATAAAGAGTAACGCTAAATTAGTAGTACTAAGAAACCTAATTCCCCGTTCGATTCCAGTCACTGCAGATGTTATAAATAATACAGTAACCACAACGATAATAACAACAGTTGTCGTGGTACCAGTGGGAAGGCCATAAGCGTAATTTAACCCCGTTCCAATTTGCATGGCACCTAATCCCAAAGAGGTGGCAACTCCAAATATTGTTGCAAATACGGCCAAGATATCAACAAACTTACCAATCCAACCATTAACCCCTTTTTCTCCAAGTAATGGATAAAGAGTTGAGCTCACTAAAGCCGGTAAACCTTTACGGAACTGAAAATAGGCCATTGTCAACCCTACCATGGTATATATACTCCAAGGATGCATACCCCAATGGAAAAAGGTATATTGCATTGCGATTTGGGCTGATTCCACCGTAGAGGGTTGGCCAAAGGGGGGCGTAGTATAGTGCATCATAGGTTCCGATACTCCCCAAAAGAGTAGCCCGATTCCCATACCAGCCGCAAAGAGCATAGCAAACCAACTTAAAGTACTATACTCCGGTTTCTCATCATCTTCTCCAAGGATAATTCTTCCATACTTACTTAACGCAATGAATAACGCAAAACACAGAAAAAAAGTTACGCCGATTAAGTAACTCCAGCCCAAATTGTCCGCAACGAAATTCTGGACGGTGTTGAATGTTTGGCCTGCTTCTTTAGGCTGAAGTAGTGTGAAGAAAACAAACAGAATCATAATGATCGAAGAAATCGCAAAGATAGGACGATCCAGTTTACCTAAAATACTTCTTTTTTCACTCATTCTTAGTTTCCTCCTTATAATTCTCCTAATCTAGAAGTAGTAAGTTCAAACAACTCTACATCAGGGTAGTCTAATAATGGCCCTTAAAGCCAATAGCCTTTTCATCATATCATCTTTTCGTTATCATCTAAAGCCAAATTAGCATACATAACTTTATCCCCTTATATTGAAAAACTTTAAGGACAGAGGCTGGGCCTCTGTCCTTATTCGATCTCTCCCTATATGACATTTTTTGCTTAGAACCAAAACAGCAGACTTGTCCCCTAAGATTCAGTATTAGTGTAACGACTCAAACTTTTCGTCAACACCAAGACCATTCTCATGGTTTCACAAGAGCTGTCCAACATTACCCGAGGCTAACGCAATTTAATCACGAGGCAGCTGGACAAATTCAACAATTTAATCAATTTTTAATTCAAATTCAAGAAATGATCCTCAAAAAAACTGCCTTAGGAATCCTTGATCCTTTAATACCAGATCACATGCTAAGGGAAGAATGCTATTATTTAAGAAAGCTTTCCTCTGTTTCTGATGTCAAAAGCCCCACCTGTGACCCTGGTAAGCCAAGAATTGTGGAAAAGCTTTAAAGCTGCTGCTTATACGGTCAACATTACTCATTAATTACCTGAAAAATTCTGTACGATCCCCTCCCGGGCATGCTGCTCTTTGACTATCTTGTTATTCATACTGTACCCAAATAGGTTGAAAAATAAATGGATAATTGCAAGTACAATAAAAAGACCCTTGTATTTATTAATTAATTCCATACTTATCTCCTCAATTAGTTTTTCTAGTTTTCTATAATTCTCTGTAAATTACATTTACTAAGCCAAACCTTCCGACCCACTATAAAGTTCATCATCTAACTACTTATCATCTGATCCTGTCTGTTTCTCTGCATACTCCAGAAGGTCTTCATAAGAAAATTCAAGCCCCGCTTTCCATAACATAGGTATCAGCTCTTGATTAAAGATTTCCTTAGCCTGTCTTCTATGTTCCTGCCCTTCGAACTTATTGTTCATGATCATGAATTTCTCAAATAGAAGTTTATCCGTAAACATAAGTTCCATAAAGTCTTTTACGGTTTCCTTGGACAAGATAACTGCCTCCTTTTATTTAAACCAAAGGCACGATGGCAAACTATAGGGCCAAGTTGAGATTACGCTTAACAAAATTAACAATTATTCTAGGTTACTAACTAGGAAGAAAGTAAAAATACTCTACTATATTTAAATCCTAGCAGAGTATTCTGAAATAATATATTATCGTATGCGATACTTTTTTGTAAGGTTTTAGCTTTTTTTAAGTTATAACAGCTTATTTTATAACGGATGCTCGTACTGTAACCTCTAATTTCCGATAGATCACGGTAATATTAATATCTAATGGGAAAAATTTGTTTATTATTCGCTGTCACTCGATTGAAGGCTCTTTTCACTGAACGTTAATTCCTCGAGCTCTTTCATCGCCGGTCCTTCAACAATCTTACCATCCACTGTAAAACGTGATCCATGGCAAGGGCAATCCCAAGAGGTTTCAGCATCATTCCATTGTACTTCACATCCCATATGGGTACATGTCGTATCTACGACATGGAACTTATTATGATAGTCTTTATAAACTCCCGCTCTGTGTCCTTCAACTTCCGCTACTTTGGCCTCACCGGGAGTAACAGAGACATGATCTTTAATAGGCTTAAGTTTTCCAGATATGAAGTTAACGCCAACGTCCGTATTTTGAACGATATAATTAGACACTGAGGAGGAAGTAAAACGGGAGGGATTATAAACGTCTTGCCAAGGAGATGTTCCCTTGACAATTAAATCTCGCAAGATCAGGCCCGAGACTGTGCTATTTGTCATTCCCCATTTTCTAAAGCCGCTTGCAATATATATATTGGGACGGTCGGAAGTCATCTGACCTATATAGGGAATATCGTCCATGGTTGTACAATCTTGTGTTGACCATCGATAAGGAAACTCCTCCACAGTAAAAAGCTCCCTGGCAAACTCCATTAAATTTTTGTAGTGTTGGGTTAGGTTTTGTCCGTGACCAGTTTTATGCTTTTCCCCGACGATTAATATCCTTTCCCCCTCCTCTGTGGGCAACCCACGAAGTGACCGAGAGGGGGTTTCAGCGTTG
>JADQBO010000082.1 GCA_016278585.1 Desulfosporosinus sp. | reverse complement strand
TCCAATCGGAACTCCACCGCCCAAAGCTTTTGCTAAAGTCATGATATCTGGAACCACACCACTCCACTCGTAGGCGAAGAGTTTCCCAGTCCGGCCAACACCACACTGTACCTCATCAAAAATCAACAAAGCTCCATATTGATCACACAGAGCACGCGCTTCTCGGAGAAACTCGATCGAGGCAGGAATTACGCCCCCTTCTCCTTGAATGGGTTCGATAAAGACGGCCGCTGTATTATTCCCGACCTTTGCCCTTAGGCCCTCGATATCATTTAAAGCAGCATAAGTAAAACCTACCGGGAGCGGATCAAATCCTTCCTGATATTTTGTTTGTCCGGTAAGCGTAAGGGTCGCCAAGGTTCGCCCATGAAATGAATTCTCGAGGGAAATAACTTCGTACTTATGCTCTCCAAATTTCTTCTTTGCATATTTACGGGCGAGCTTAAAAGCCGCTTCATTGGCCTCTGCTCCACTATTACAAAAGAAAACTTTATCTGCAAAAGAATGTTTTACCAAGCGCTCAGCTAAAGCCACTTGATTCGGTATCCAATAGATATTTGAGGTGTGCAGAATTTCTTTAACCTGTTCCTGAAGGGTACGGACAATCGCAGGATGGCTATGTCCGAGGGAATTAACGGCGAGCCCCGTCACGAAATCTAAATATTGCTTTCCGTCTGAATCCCAAACCCATGCTCCGTCCCCTTTAACTATTGTCATTGGCAAGCGGCCATAAGTATTCATTACCACATTTTTCCCACGCTCTATGATTGTTTCAGTCGACAAGTCTTTAAACATCTCCATCCCCCCATGTTTGATATTCGATATTTGGCTTAGAAACTAAAGAACACTAAATCTGGTCACTGGCATCTGATCACTGACTTCTGGCGAAGGCTGTCAGCCATCCCCTCTGAACATTGTGCCAATTCCACCATCTGTAAACAATTCTAGTAAAATGGCATGGCTTAGTCGCCCATCAAGGATATGAACGCTGCCAACCCCACCATCTAATGCCGAAACTGCACAATCTGCTTTAGGCAGCATTCCACCGCTTATTATCCCTTGTTCCTTCAAGGTTGCCACTTCCCCTCTGGAAATCGTAGAAATAAGAGAGCCTGGATCTGAAACATCTCTGAGTATTCCACGCACATCCGTCAAAAGAAGTAATTTATCGGCTTTCAGTGCCTCGGCGATTTTCCCCGCAGCAGTGTCAGCATTGACATTGTAAGTTTCCCCTGCTTTCCCACTGGCAACTGGGGAAATGACAGGGATATACCCCTGCTCCAACAACGTGTTCAAAATATCGGGCGTAACACTCTGGATTTCTCCCACAAGCCCTAAATCTACTTCTTCCATTTTTCCCAGGCTATTAGCCATCTGCATCGGTTTCTTAACTGCGGTAAGCAGCATGGCGTCCTTCCCTGATAATCCGACACCCTTCCCCCCAAAACGATTGAGGAGAGATACCATCTCTGTGTTCAACTTCCCTAACAAGACCATTTGCGCGATCTCCATAGTTTGAGCATCCGTGATTCTTAAACCCTGTACAAATTGACTCTCTATGCCTACCTTCTTTAACATGGCATTAATTTCAGGCCCGCCACCGTGAACTAATACAGGACGAATTCCTACAGAATGTAAAAGAAGGATATCTAACATCACCGATTCTTTCAGAACTGGATCAACCATGGCGTGTCCGCCATACTTAATCACCACTGTCTTACCCGCAAATTTCTGGATATACGGAAGGGCTTCCACTAAAACCCGCGCTTTTCCCAATCCCTGTTCCATAGGGGTCATCTCTTCCACCTCCAACTCTAACCTTTAACTCGTTTAGTCTTATCCAACTCACAGCTTTATACTTTTTAAGTTGATCATAGCCTCAATATTATGCTTATAACAATATACTTGATTCGGATGAGGATTTTATTAGCACAAAGAGTGCTTGGCGCTATCGGATTAACTCTGGCTTTTAAGTCCTATAACTCCCATTAATCGTAACGTACTCATGGGTTAGATCACAACCCCAAGCAGTTGCGTGTTCTTCCCCGTAGTGAAGATTTAAGCGAATTTGAACGTCTTTGAATCCCAAGATTTCTTTAGCCTTTTCCTCAGAAAATGCAACTCCTTTTCCTCCTTGGGCGACGATCAAATCCCCCAGAAGGACATCGATTTTGTTTGGATCGAATTCCGCTCCTGAATATCCTGCGGCTGTTAAAATTCGACCCCAGTTCGCGTCTTCTCCAAAGAGTGCAGCTTTTACTAAACTAGAGCCACAAATACTCCGAGCAATTTTACGAGCATCCTCTTTTGTTTTTGCTCCAGAAACTAACACTTCCATAAACTTACTGGCGCCCTCTCCATCTCGGGCAATATCTTGGGCCAACCGAACGCACATTGATTTAACCATTTTCTCAAAGTTGGACCTGTCTTTCCCGTCTGGTGTGATTCCAGAGGCCCCATTTGCCAGGAAGAGAACCATATCATTGGTACTCGTGTCCCCATCAACCGTCACCATATTGAAACTTTCCTCGACGGCCTCACCCAGGATACGCTGCAAGTCTTCTGAAGGAAGATCGGCATCCGTCGTCAAGAATCCTAACATGGTTCCCATATTAGGGTGAATCATTCCTGACCCTTTGGCGATCGCTCCCAGATGGATCACGCCTTGAGCGCAGGGGAATTCATACGCATATTCTTTAACCATCGTATCCGTGGTCATAATTGCTAAAGCTGCCCGGTGTGCTTCTTCATCAGCCAGTTCCTTCTGTCCACGGATTCCTTTAACCACATCGTTCAGAAGAACCGAACTGGCCACCCGAATACCATTTAACACTCGATCAAGGGGCATTTCGACCCCGATTACACCAGTTGAGGCCACCAAAACGTTCTCAGGTTCTAATCCTAAATACATACCTACTACTTCAGCCATGGCAAACGCCGCTTGGTCACCGAATTCCCCAACACATGCATTGGCATTTCCACTGTTAACGACAATAGCTCGAGCTTGACCATTCTCTAAATGTCGCTGGGTTAAATACAAAGGATGAGCCTTAACCAAGTTTCGGGTATAAACACCCGCTGCTTGTGCTTGCACATCTGAAAAAATAAGTGCTACATCATACTTATCCTCATACTTTATCCCTGCTTTGACACCCGCGGCATAAAATCCCTTTGGGGCAGCTATACCGCCGTTGATTAACTTCCAAGCCTTTTCAGCGTTATCCACCATTCACACTCTCCTCCATATATAGAAATAGACTTATGATAAGTTTTACGGCCAAAGGGCTGTCCCCTTTAGCCCTTGCCCTTCAGGCCACCCCATAACGAGATTCATGTTTTGAATGGCCTGACCTGCTGCACCCTTTAACAAGTTATCAATAGTAGCTACAATGACTGCATTCCCGGTCCTTTTATCCACCGTCAATTGTAAAAAGGCATGGTTGCTCCCACTGGAAAATTTAGTCTGGGGCCAAGTCCCTGGCGGTAAAAGATGGATAAATTCCTCTTCCTCATACATATCCAACCAGCATCTTCGCAGGTCTTCTTCAAGGACCCCTTCTGAAACCTTAGCATATATCGTAACCAGCATCCCCCGTGTCATAGGGACTAAATGTGGGGTAAAGTTCACAGTTAGAGGCTCCCCTGAGGCACGAGAGAGTTCTTGTTCAATTTCTGGTGTATGACGGTGGTTAGCCACCCCATACGCTTTAAAGTTTTCGTTTACCTCAGCGTAGTGCGTGCCTAGAGAGACCCCTCGGCCTGCTCCAGATACACCCGATTTGGCATCAATGATTAAATAACCGGTTTGAATTAATCGTTTCCGTAGCAAAGGAACGAGTGCAAGCAACGTTGCTGTTGGGTAGCAACCTGGGTTAGCGATTAAGGATTTCCCTCGAATTTGATCACGATAAAGCTCCGGTAAACCATAGACTGCATCTTGGAGTAACTCGGTGGCAGGATGTTTGATTTTATACCACTCCTCGTAAATCTTCGCCGAATTTAAGCGAAAGTCAGCCCCAAGATCAATGACTTTAATCTTCCGCTCCAAGAAAGCACTGGTTCTTTCGGCCGTCAATCCATGGGGAAGAGCACAAAAGAGAACATCCACATCTGGTATAGTTTCATCTTGCAAGATTCCCACATTTTGACCTAGCCAATGTGGATATATTGTTTCATAGTTCTCCCCCGCAACGCTGGACGATGCCAAATATAATTTTTTCACCCCTTCATGGCGATGTAATATTCGAACTAATTCCTGCCCTGCGTAGCCCGTAGCACCAAGAATACCGACATTCATATCTTAAACCTTCCCTTTCAAGCGATTGCCTATTTTTAATAATTATACATACACTTGCATAAACATTCAACTGTTATCTAAAGAAAACTTGGCTGGCGCCCACACACACACGAAGACATTGTCTTCGCACGGATTAACCCTTCTTGCAGACACTGTCTTCGCACTGATTAACCCTTCTTGCAGACACTGTCTTCGCACGGATTAGTCTTTCTTGCAGTATATAACGAAAGTTTATACTTTCTGAAAGTAAAAAAAAGAAAGGGTTTCCCCTTCCTTTGCTTGTTTAAATTTAATGTTCCACTTCTATAACTATTTATGCCTTCCATCGGTCACTTTAACAAATGAAACTCTCGCTTGATCTTTTGTAAGAGTTTCTTATTGGTTAAAACATCCCAACCCGTTAAGGCGAGCGCCTGCATGGCCAACAAAACTAAGCTTTCCCCATCTGATGACAGGGACACTTGGGTAAATTCTCGCGTATGAGGGACCTCTGTGCCTGTTCCTAAGGTTAAATAGGGATGAATAGCCGGAACAACTCGGCTGACATTTCCCATATCTACAGACCCCATAGCAGTTTGGGGAGGGGCTATCTGATCGATGCCCATCTCAGACAGGTTTCTAGTAAAACATTCTGCCAAAGATAAATTAGTATGCATTTCATCATAAGAAAACTCAAATTTATGCCAAGTCATTTCTGCTGAAACCATGGAAGCCGCCCCTTCAGCACAACGTATGACTTGTTCTTTCAATTCCTCGAGGTCTTTACGTTTTCGTGCTCGCAGATAAAATCTTGCCACTGCGCGTTCTGGGATAATATTGGGGGCTGTCCCCCCCTCGGTAATAATTCCATTTACCTTCATATCATTGGAAATCTGCTTTTTTAAAGCGTTAATCCCCACAAAAAAATTAACAACTGCATCTAAAGCATTGATCCCAAAACGGGACGCTGCCACAGCATGGGCAGCTCGTCCATGAAATGTAAATTCCAAAGCATCTAAGGCTAAGCTAGAAATAACAGGGACATTTTGACTGCCTGGATGAAACATTAACGCAGCATCAACATCCTTAAAAACTCCGTTTTCAACCAACGTTACTTTTCCTCCGCTGGTCTCTTCTGCCGGAGAGCCGATGACTAAAATTTCTCCTACTAGGTCTAAACTCTTACTTAAAACTGCCGCTGCTCCCGCGCTAGCCGCTCCTATTAAATTGTGCCCACAACCATGACCTATTACTGGCAAAGCATCATATTCGGCCAAAAAGGCAATTCTAGGCCCTGGACGATGACTTGAAAATCTTGCTAAAAACGCCGTCTCCATCCCCGCGGTCCCCTGATCTACTTTAAAGCCATGTTTTTTAAGAAAACTGGCTAAGCTATTCGATGCAAAGTATTCCTGATAACCGAGTTCAGGATGCTCTCCAATCTGGCGGGCAACCTCCCACACTTCTTTCCGTAGATGCTTTGCCTGATCTTTAAAATATGCCTTAATCGCATCCATGGATATCCCATCTCTCTTCACAAATTCTTTTACTATAAATTATATTCTATAGTTGGTTTATAAGGTCGCGAAGCTATCGTTTAGAATCGTTAAACATACACTTAGGGACTCAGTGAGTATAGCTAGCAGAAAATTCAATCCTTTATAGAGCATATCACTTCCAGCCCATAAAAGCACCCCAAAAACCACTCCCAAGAGTCCTCCTTATTCATTTTAACCCATAGTCCAATTTATCTGCAATGGATTATTTTGAAAGTATTCTATTTTTTAAATGTTTGATTAGATCTGTGTTGTAAATCCTTAGAAAATACGTTCACCAAATGCTGAACAAATCAACCCTACCGCTAGTTTAGCTGTTTTATTTTGGTGATCTAAGATCGGGTTTACTTCTACGAAATCCATGCTCGAAATACATCCTGAATCTGCCAAGAGTTCCATCGCTAAATGGGCCTCCCGATATGTAACTCCTCCCGGAACCGGAGTTCCAACACCCGGTGCCTCCTCAGGATCAATCACATCCATATCAAAGCTGACATGTACTCCATCCGTCCCCTGGGAAGCAATTTTAATACTCTGGGTGACTACTTCCGTCATTCCGATTTGATCGATATCCCGCATTGTAAAAACGGTGATTTTAGTTTGGCGAAGCTGTTCCTTCTCTTGAGGATCCATGTCACGAGCCCCAATGATTACGGTATTTTCCTCTCGTAACTTTTTTCGTATCCCGCCGATAGACGTTAATTCCGGAGCGCCAACACCGTTAGCAACAGCTAATGGCATACCATGAATATTTCCGCTTGCGGTGGTATCAAGAGAATTATAATCTCCATGTGTATCAAACCAAATTAATCCAAATGAACGATTATCCAAGGCCAGTCCCGCTAGAGTGCCGATTCCTAAGCTATGGTCTCCACCAATAATTAAGGGAACAACCCCGTCCTTTATTGCCTCTGATACGATGAGATGAAGACCTTCATTGATGGTGACAATTTCCTCCAAATACTTGAGCCGCTTGTCCTTGATCTCTCGTGTTTCTGGGACCGGAACCTCTAAATTGCCGTGATCCTCGACATCCCAACCTAAACGCTTTAACCTTCCATTCAATCCAGCATAGCGAATAGCACTTGGTCCCATATCCACTCCACGACGATCTGCACCTAAGTCAATGGGTACCCCTATAATCCTGATAGCTTTTTTTTGCATGCTTATTCTCCCAATTCCTGCTTTAATACTTTACTTAAACTATCCACGTAAAGCTTGTCTCCTCATTTTGTCCAATTTCTTATTACCTATTAAATAAAGAAAACTTGGCTGGCGCCCACACACACACACACACACACACACACACGAAGACACTGTCTTCGCACGAATTAGACCTTCTTGCAGACACTGTCTTCGCACGGATTAGTCTTTCTTGCAGACACTGTCTTCGCACGGATTAGCCGTTCTTGCAGACACTGTCTTCGCACGGATTAGCCGTTCTTGCAGTATATAACGAAAATTTATACTTCTGACAGTACGAAAAAAGCTTGCAAAACTGCAAGCATATCTTCAACTATAAATCTAAATCTTCCCCACCTACTTCAGTAATTGACCGATCAATGCCTCCTCATTAAGGCCCAAGGATAAACTGAAGGTCCCTGCTCTAAACTGTCTTTCTACTTTCATTTGATGAACGAGCTCTAGGAATGCTGCTTCATCGTTAATAAAGTCTTGGGACAACAACAATTTAGCAATTTTTTCTGCGCTAGCTCCCTTTGGAATAACAAACTCCCGCTCAACTTGGGAAGAGGTTTGAATTTCAGAGGGCAAATTTTGTGGTTGTGGCTCATCGGGTGTTTGAACAAATGGAGAAGGATCAGATTGTTGTGTCTCCTCGGACTGGGAAGGCGTTGTTTCAGGATTATTAACTCCTTGACCAGCCGATAATTCTTGTCCTTGTGGTAATAGCACTTGTCCCTGCTGAGAAAAAGCAAGAGTTAACATGGCACTTAAAATAAGTCCTGACCCTAATCCGAGCCAATAAGAACGCGTTACTTTCATCTGGTCTCTCCTTTTGGCTGTAACTTCAAGACCATCCTCACGGCATCTTGGCTTAGGAGTAAGTGCTGGGCAATTTCCGGTATACATTGTCCATTTTCGGCAAGTTCTAATACTTCTTGGTATTTGGGTGAGGGATGGG
>JADQBO010000053.1 GCA_016278585.1 Desulfosporosinus sp. | reverse complement strand
GCATAGCAGGCATCTCCAGTGTTGAAGATGATGTCAAGATGTTCATGGCATAAGTGAAAACCTTAATACCAAACGACTCAATGAGACTGCCTTCCTCCGTGAAGGCAGTCATTTTACTAAATAACTATAATACCTTCCGTTGCATGTAGACAAATTTACATAAGTTGATTAAAGTCGTCTCTCGGCGAATGTTGAGTAGTTTTTAAGAAGATTCAAGTGGAGGTGTCCGTTCAATGAAAAAAAACAATCTAAAACTTTCTCGTCGACAATTTCTAAAGGCAACTGCAGCTACTGGGGTCTTCGCAGGAACGGTCGGGACAGTGTCGTTTATTCATCAAGCAGGCGCCGCGCCTAAACAGATTGAATCGAATATTACCTATGTTCGTACGACGTGTTCTCCAAACTGTACTGGGGCTTGTGGGATGAACGCTCTTGTAGAGGATGGTCAGATTAAATCTATCATACAAGCCGCAGATTATCCGGAGATAGAGTACAATCCTCGTGGCTGCCTGAAAGGGCTCTCCATGACAAACTTGATCTATGGTCCTGATCGTTTGCAAAAACCTCTTATTTTAAAGGGGAAACCAGGCTCAGGGGATTTTAAAGAAGCTACCTGGAATGAGACGTTAGATTATACAGCTGGTCGGTTAAAGGAAATTGCGGATAAATACGGTCCAGAATCAATCGGAGTAGCCTTCCAGGTGGGGGGAACGGGATACGTACAAAAAGGGGCAGTAAGTAGGTTGGCAACGTTAGCAGGTTGGACCCTGCACCATGCTTACGATCAAAACGGAGATTTACCGATGTTTTGGCCAATGACTTTTGGGGTGCAAAGCGAGGAACTCGAGCCACGGGAATGGAATAATTCTCGTTACGTTATGATATTTGGTTCCAATATCTTGGCCACTCGAATCCCTGATGCTCATTTTCTCCTAGAGGCTAGAAATAAAGGTGCTAAGATCTTGGTTTTTGACCCTAACTTTAGTCCTACTGCGGCCAAAGCCGATGAATGGATTTCAATTAAAGCAAGTAGTGATGCTGCAGTTGCCTTAGGTTTAGCTCGCATACTGATCGAAGAAGATCTTTATGATTCAGACTTTATCAAAACCTTTACGGACCTACCGCTCCTCGTTCGTGTCGATAATGGCAAACGATTAAAAGCGGATGAGGTTAAAGGCCTGGCCAAACCCTCAGATATTCCTGCTTATCGGGAAGCCTATGTTGCCTATAAAGGCCAGCTTATAGCGGTACACCCGGAAAAGCTGGATCTTCCTTTAGATGTAAAGATCGAGGGAGAAGTGGATGTAACCTTAAAAACAGGTGAAGTCGTGAAAGCCAAACCTGCGTTTCAACTACTAAAAGAAAGTCTAGCCCGATACACTCCGGAAGAAATTGAAGTGTTAGCAGGGATATCCAAAGTCGATCTCGTACGTATAGCCCGTGAAATGGCAGGCAGCAAACCCCTTCACGTGATCTATGGCGCTGGGAACTATCAGTGGTATCACGGCGATCTAAAGGGGAGAGCTTTAGCATTGCTGCCGGTTTTGACTGGAAATATCGGCAGATCAGGAGCGGGAATTTCTACTTACGCAGGTCAGTATCGAATACGTTTTAAAGTCGGAGAATGGTGGGTTCCCGAAGGTATAAAGCAAAACTGGCTACCTTTCCTGTATGTCCTTAACGGACCCACCGAAACAATGAAAGCAAAATGGCCTAAACATGGAATTAAAGCCCTCGTTGTAGGTTGGGGAAACCCGTTTGATCAGCACAACATGGCAAATAAACTTCGTGAGATGGTGGAAAATGAGGACTTAGAATTTGTCGTAACGACTGATTTTCAAATGACAACGTCTTGTGAGTATAGTCATGCTGTACTTCCAGCCGTGTCTTGGTATGAAAAAACAGATCTCGTGGCTACTCCAGTTCATCCTTACCTTCAGTTACAACAGCCAGCTGTTGCTCCCCTTTACGAAGGAAAACCAGAGTTGTGGATTATTCGAGAACTAGCTAAACGACTGAATCCAGAGTTTGAGAAGTACTTTTATCCTGACCTAGAACCAAATCAGGCTGCGGAAAAAGTGATCGAGCTTTTACTGGAAACTGGAGGACCTGAGGTTGCTGGAATAACTTTAGATCAACTTAAACAAGGCCCTGTCCGCTTAAAATCCGAAGTCCCAGGAGGGCGGCAAATTCCATTTTATGAACAAGTTCAACATAAAAAGCCGTTTCCACCGGTCAGTCTGCCTGCTAAACTTGAGCAAACCGCTCAGTTTGTAAAGAGCGGACGGATTGAATTCTACAAAGATGAAGATCTCATGCTACAGGTGGGCGAGGCACTTCCGGTACATAAGCCTCCCTTTGAGGAAAGTGAGTATGTTTTAAACCCTCTAGCTAAAGAAAAGTACCAATTTACTTACGTTACAAGGAATGCCATTTACCGAGTGCATTCCACCCATTCTAATAACGTTTGGATGAATGAACTTCAAGAGGGTAAGCCGAGGGTTTGGCTTAGTCCAGAGGATGGCAAGGAAAAGGGGATTAAAGAAGGGGACGAAGTTGAAATCTATAATGATCGCGGCACACTTACGGCTTATGCAATTATTGATCCGGGTGTTGGACTAAAACAAGCAGTCTTTGAGCAAGGGTGGTGGAGTCGTAATTTAAAAGGAGCATCCTATAACTCCTTAACGTATCCCTTTATCAAACCAACTCATGAATTATACTTTGTCCCGGGAATGTGGTCTCCAAATACTGCTTGGAATGAATGTCTTTGTGATGTGAGAAAGGTAGGTGATAGTTTATGAGACTTGGGATGGTGATTGACCTGGACCGTTGCATTGGTTGCCGTTCTTGTGCGGTAGCCTGCAAATCTCACAATGCCCAGCCACCAGGGACGTGGTGGAATAGAGTATTTACTCCTGGGGCTTCTTTCCATCAAGCTGCCGTCGGTAAAGACGGAGATTTACAAATGGAATCTCTGCCAGTGTCTTGTCAAATGTGCGATAATCCTGCCTGCCAGAAAGTTTGTCCTTCCGGTGCCACTTATACAGATGAACAAGGCGTGGTTTTGATAGATTATGAACGTTGTATTGGCTGTCGGTACTGTATCGCAGCCTGTCCTTACGGAGTACGTCAATATAACTGGGAAGACCCCAAAAAGGCTAAAGAACGAGTGGGGTATGAAAAAGAGTATGAGTACGGATACCCAGCAGATTTTCGAGATAAGGATGGCAGGTTAGTCTTTACCCCTAATCGACCGGTTGGGGTTGTAGAAAAATGTACGTTTTGTGCCCAATACACCTCTAAAGGGGAACAACCAGCGTGCGTTCAAGGTTGTCCGGGGAAGGTTCGGATTTTTGGGGACCTCGATGACCCAAGCTCAGAGGTTAGTAAACTTGTTCGGAAACGGCCTACGGTTCGCTTGAAAGATGAATTGGGTACTTCACCTAAAGTATTCTATCTGGCGCCCGCTCAGCCAATACGCTAAGGAGGTGGACATTGTGAAAAAAAGTAATTTGTTATTGCTCTTGGCAAGTGCTTTGATCCTTATAAGTTTAGCTGCTTGGGGATACCAAGTGAAGAACGGATTAATCGTGACAAATATGCGAAATTCTTTTAGCTGGGGCTTATATATTGCAACGTTTGCATTTTTTGTAGGGATAGCAGCCGGAGGATTAATTGTTTCTTCTTCCGTCTATCTTTTCAATATTGAAACACTAAAACCCTTTACACGTATAGCCTCTCTTTCAGCATTTGCCAGCATATTGGGAGCAGGGGCCATGATCCTACCAGATATGGGCCGGGTAGATCGAGTCTGGAACATCTTTGTTTATCCAAATTTTAAATCTCCCCTAGTCTGGGATGTTATTGTTATTACAGCCTACCTCCTCATCACCTTTTTAAGCGTCTATGTTCAGCTTTTGCCGGATTGGAAAAAGGAAGGGCGCGGTTTTCTAAACGGATGGACAAAAGCACGTTCTCCAGAATTTATGGACGATTTCTCAAAAAAATGGTCTAAACGTGTTGCGCTGGTGGGCTTACCTGTGGCCATCTTGATTCATACGGTGACAGCCTTGATCTTTGCAACTCAAGCTTCTCGAGGGTGGTGGAACACAGCGTTAATGCCTCCAGATTTTGTATCTGTAGCGGTTGCTTCTGGAACTGCTCTAGTTCTTGTAATCTCCCTTCTTGCTGTGGGAAAAGAACAATTTGATAAGTATAAGGGAGCATTCCAAATAATGGCCTTAATTGTCGCAGGTTCCTTAGTGGTACATTTTTTCTTCGTTTCCGTAGATTTAATAGTCCATAAGTGGTGGGGGAACCCTGAAGCCGAAGAAATTCTGGCGCTTGTTTTTGGTGATTACGGATATCTCTACGCGATGGAAGTTCTGCTCCCTGCTTTCACAATGATACTCTTTTTTACAAAGAAGGGTAGAAATAGTTATAAAGTTTTGATGACTGGAAGTGTGCTCCTCTTTATCGGAGCCTTTGCCCATCGCTTGATGCTGATGTTTCCAGCCTTCAATGTTATGCCCCTTTCCTTATCCATTCCGGGAGCGGGAATTGAAAGTTGGGCATATCCTGTTGCCCTCGGTCAGCTCCGAGAAGGAATGCCGGTCTTTGTCAGTTCGTGGGCCTACATGCCGAGCATAGTTGAGTATGCAGTTGCCCTCTTACCATTCGGATTAGTGCTCTTTGTCGTTACTGGAGCGTTGAAACTATATAACTTTTTACCACAAAGGCGCCCAATGTAGGTATTTGTTGATGAACTTTTCACATAATAAACAATGAACGTAAAATTGTGTAGGAAGAGTAGTTTCGAAAAGGAGGAATTTATATTCAGAACTTCATCTTGCCCCTTGGTCAACATAGGTTACCAAAACTACCTTATGAATATAATTCACTTGAACCGGTTATTAGCGCTAGATTGCTAGAAATTCACCATAGTCAACATCATAAAGCCTATGTTGAAGGTTTAAATAAAGCGGAACTTAAACTTGCAGAAGCACGGCAAACAAGAGATTTTAGTCTGATCAAACACTGGGAGCGAGAAATTGCCTTTCATGGTTCGGGTCATGCTCTCCATAGCATTTATTGGACCTCAATGGCGCCTGTGATGAATCGATGGGAAACCCCAGGAGCCCAAACCCATAAGTTAATCATTGATTACTTTGGAAGTCTAATTGCTTTCAAAGAACAGTTTAGTGAAGCTGCCATTAATGTGGAAGGATCAGGCTGGGCCTCGTTAGTATGGCAACCTGGTTGGGGACGTCTAGAAATCCTCACAATCGAGAAACATCAAAATATATTTCAAGTAGGTAGTATCCCGTTACTTGTAATGGACGTATGGGAGCATGCTTATTATTTGGATTATCTTTCGAAACGCAAGGACTACGTAATCTCTTGGTGGAGGATTATTAATTGGAGCGCAGTAGAAAAAAGATTAACCCTTGCCATATCAGGGCAGATGCCGCTAGTTCTTAACTAAGTTTCTAAAGTACCACTTATATAATGGTAAGGTTAGATAACCTGAGGGAATCCTGAGTTTGGGATCCTTCAGGTTTTTCTCATCCTAGGCGATAGGGATAATTGCCCCCATAGGCCCGCCTGCAGTTTGTTGTTAGCAAATTATAACGACCAAAAAAAATTTGAATTTATAGCAGATTTATACATAGAAAAATACAACAATTCAAAAGCTAAGATTAACCAAGTCAACTGGTTCAGCTAAAGTTGAACATCGGGGCTTCGTTAGGGAGTTTACCCCCTTCGAAGTGGAACTCGGAACACCCACTTATAGAAGTCGGTGTCTATCTCGGAATTGATAAAGGTTTTAATAATTTGGAGGTGTTTGCCCGTGCGAAAATGGGAAGATTTAACCAGAGATGAAAAAGAAATCGTTAATACTATGAAAAACCAGGGAATTAGCCCTGATGAACTGCTCCAGCGGATGCGTAACTCTGGAAAAATGAGTGAGCAAGCCCTTGAAGGTTTAAGGAAAGCGCTCGAGGATGTAAGGCAGTTCCTAGTCCATTAAACGTTTCAATTGAGGATCCTATCTAACTAGTACAAAAGACGAGTATCTCTCAGGATGCTCGTCTTTCATGATTATTAGTGAATTATTGTTCTTCAGAAAGCAGCTCTGAACATTTTCCTACATATCGATTAATCATACTTTCGACAATCGAGGAGTCTAACGTCCCATGCATGCTTGGAGTCTTGAAGAACCTTTTTGGTAAAGCAACCTCTCGAGGATCAAAGCCCAATTTTTCCTTTAGACGCAGCTTAGTAGAGTATATCCGCTTTGCGATTCTTGTTAGGTCATCATCTGTAAGGGTATAGCCTGCAGCATTAAGAGAGTTTAGGACAGTTTCTCGGTTATACAACTTTCGAGCGAAGAGACAGATAACGAGGGAGTTTAATAGACATCGTTCAAGTTCCTCGTCAAAGAGAGTATTAACTACTTTAGTCTCGTCAAAGGTTTTGATAGATTGATCAACCGCATAACCGGCATTACATAAATGAGAGTGTCGAGCCCCTACGGTAAGACCAACTAAGTTGGCATATCCTGTGTGATACCCGGGGATTTCATTACCTGCAACTTGGAGAGCAAACGACTCACCCCCAAACTTTTCTCCGGCAAATCGGGTTCCTTCCCCTAAAGCTTGGTAAAAGGTATTTTTCCGGCTCGATAAATAAAGGAGGGCCTGGTAATAGCTTTTATAATCCCCAAAAGTAAGAGGAAGAATAGTTTCTGCTTCAGACACAATGCCTTTCATAAAGCTTTCGGTTGCCCATGCTAGTGCGACACCCGCGGATATGGCATCCATACCTGTTTTTTCAACAGCTTCAATAAGTTGTAATACTTCATCCGTCTTACTGAGGCCAAGTAATGTACCTAGTGAATAGATTAGCTCATAGTCGTAGGCAACACTAACTGATTCATAGTCATAACCGTCGTCGAATTTTCGCCGAAATTGACCGATGTGGATACATCCTACCGGGCAACCTGTGCAAGCCAGCTTGCGGACCAGGTGTTTATCAGCAAAGGCTTCTCCGCTTATCTGCTCAGCCCCTGTAAAACGATTATCGGTCAGATTATTTGTAGGCAAAGCGCCTAGGGCGTTAATTGACTCAACATTAATGGATGTCCCTAAATCATGATATTTTGACATTAAGTCCGTTTCTGTAACTGACTTAAAAATTGTTTGATAAGCACGAAAATAATCTTTAAAGTTTCTAATTTTAGTGGTCTTGTTGCCTGTAATTATCATTGCTTTAACAAGCTTACTGCCCATCAAAGCACCAAGGCCAAGTCGTCCAAAATGGCGATAGGTATCAACGCAAACACTTGCAAATTTGACCATCTTTTCTCCGGCAGGTCCGATTCGTAAAATACTGCGCTTACCGCTTCCTTCTTTGGAATCTCGAAGGAACTGGCCTACAATATCGGAATCCATTCCCCATATTGGACGAGCATCTTTAATTTCAACGTTACCTCCGTCAATGGCAATGTAAGAAGGACGGGTTGCTTTACCACGAATTACCACCGCATCATATCCGGCCATTGATAAAGCTAAGGCCAGTCTACCCCCCGCATAACTTTCCCCTAATTCACCCGTCAGAGGTGAAATGAACATAGCTACTGTTTTAGTAATCAGTGGATAAATACCAGAAATTGCACCAATTGCGAAGACAATAGGTTGTTCAGGAGCAAGGGGAGGGAGTTCGGGTCGCATAGTTTCATCAAGCAATTTGGAGGCTAGACCAACTCCACCGAGATACTCGGCTAAATCTTCACGTTGCTTAATCTCAATCTTTGCTGTATCAAGGTCTATGTATAAAACTATAATGGCGTTTTTATATAACATTACTTATCCTCCTCTATCATCTGTAAACAGTTATGTGGGCAAAATCGCGCACAGACACCACAATGCTTACAGACAATGGGCAGATTCGTTTCGCGGTCAAAATAAATCGCATCAACTGTGCAT
>JADQBO010000253.1 GCA_016278585.1 Desulfosporosinus sp. | reverse complement strand
TATCATTTAAAGCCATGGCAACGGTCTTAAAGCCCAGCTTGCGCAGACTCTTCAAGCCCTGCTGCGGACACTGCGAGGGCTCGCTGCCAATACGGGCCCATGGCACTTGGAAGATGGTACCCATGCTCACCCTCACCGCACGCCGGCACAGTGGGTCACAGCATGAGGGGGTAAGCAACACGGTATCGATGCCTAGCGCCGCAGCCGAGCGAAAAATGGCACCGACGTTGGTAGAGTCCGCAATACCTTCAAGCACAGCCACTCGACTTGCACCAGCACACGCCTCCTCAACGCTGGGTAGATGAGGACGCCGCATGGCACACAGCACACCGCGCGTCAGCTGAAAGCCAGTCAGCCCTGCTAGCAAGTTGCTATCGGCAGTATACACGGGGACATCTCCGCAGCGGGTGATTATACCGTGCGCCTGCCCTGCAATGTATTTGCGCTCCATCAAAAGTGAAATAGGCTCGCATCCAGCGTCGAGGGCAAGTCCAATTACCTTGGTACTCTCCGCAATAAAGATGCCCATCTCCGGCTCCAACCGGTTGCGCAGCTGCGTTTCCGTCAGGCGAGCAAAGACATCCAAATTGGACGATGAAAAATCGTTTATCTCAATGATATTTGACATCTTATCTCCTTATGTTCGAGGTTAGTGGTAACATATCAATATTGATTTTTTTGCAGCATAAAATCCTTTTTTACCGTAAGTAAGAATTACACCACCATCAATATAATATCATATTAACTACACTATATTGCTTATAAGACGCATCTTTCTACACTACGAAACAATATAAGAAGAATGCGTCATATAAAATCTCCACATGAATACTAAAGCCTATTAAAATAGAAAAGGTATCAATTAGGGGCAAGACCTTACAGATTATCGGTATATATCAAGTGCTTTTTCCTTCAAATATGGTGCAGTTCAAGCTGGTTTGGGTACGATCGGTAAAAATGGTTTGCTAATTTCTCACGATTATGGTGCTAGATTAAAGTTAACAGCGATTATTACCGAGGCACCTTTAGAAGCCAATAAACTTATAACTGATATGCCATGTAAAAATTGCAGTATTTGTATAAATATTTGCCCATCAGGAGCTTTACAAGAACCAGAAAACGGTCAACAATTTAATCACAATCGGTTTATTTGCTGTTCCTTTTATACGGCAAATGAAGGTTGTGGTTTGTGTATGAGTCGTTGTCCGAGGTGATTTCCGCCTGTAACCATGCTTCTGATAATTCTTATACCCTTCAGTATAAATGATGCCGCCCAACCTCATTGTTGGGCGGCATTCGTAGATAACTATGGGAGTTTAACGAAGGGGGTTTAAGAGGAGCTACCGTTAAAGTAACCCCCTTGTCCAAATGACTATGCTTTTTACCCTAACCGTTTGTAACATATAACTAAATTGTAGTGGAATGAACAAATGCTTTTAAAATAAATTAAGGGTTATTAGCTGTTTTGTTTATCCATTCTGTAGCAATATTAAGAATGTCCTTTTGTGACCTCTTGTTAACGTCCTCAACTATTACTTTAAGGTTAGGAATAATAACAGATAACCCATAGCTGGGAACTGTGATTCTCAGAGGTTCAGGTATATCAACAAGCGTTAACTGGTGCCCAGGCTGCCCAATCAGTTAATGCATTGACTGGGATAATAGGCGCCGTGGGTACAATTTTGCCAACAGTGTAAGAATAATATTTAACCTAAACTAGTATCCCGAGAAGGCGGAGCAATCCGCCTTTTTTCATAAAACCGGCTAACATCTATGAGACCCCCATAACTTTAGCAAAATATACCTCTGTTAATTACTTTAATAATCTTCGCTAAAGACCCAATTAGCGAATCCAAATTATAATATCTTCGAACTATTAGTTATTCTTATACTGGCTCCATTAAGATTAAGCGAAGAGAAGTTGGAGGATTTAGACTCGGATAGTTCTCACTTCATGATTGATTTAGTTGATTTGGTAACTGAGGAATTTTAACTTATTGATTAATCAACAGATTCTTAACATCATGGGTTTCTTCCTCAAATAATGCAATGAAAGTCCGGGCACTTTTAGAATGATAACTATCTTTTAGCCAAATTACGCCAACCTCAGATTGCATGGGAGTATCCAGAATGTCGAGTATTTTTATCTCCGCTATTGGAAACGATGACATCACTGACTTCGGTAAGATTATGGCGCCAATTCCCGCGATCACTAATGCTATACTAATAGCTACACTCGAACACTCACAAACAATGTTGGGTTCAAAACCAAAACGACGGCATTCATTTACGACTTTTTGATTCAATCTTACCGTCGTATCACTTTTTAGCGCTAAAAGAGGGATATTGGAGATATCTTTTAAGCGAAGGAAGGATTGCAGAAAACCCCATTTTCGTGGAATTGCAATCACAAAAGGATCTGAATGTAAGGGCAAGACAGTGTACTTCTCAGCCGGATAATTTGATTCAAAGGGAAGCCGGGTAATAACGAGTTCAACAGTTCGCTTTTCCAAATATTCTCCAAGGGGAACATGATCTCCTTCTAATATTTTAAATAAAACTTCAGGATATCTTTCGTGGAATACACTAATTTTCGGAGGAAGTAGAGAAACACAAGAAAAGACAGAACCAATAGATAAGGTTCCTTGAAGTCCCCGATCGATTTCTTTAATTTCTGTAATTGTTTCATTAAATTGATGCAACAGATTTTTGGCTCTTTCTTGGAGGATTAATCCTGCTTGAGTGAGCCTTAATTTTTTTCCATTACGCTCAAATAATACAATCCCCAGTTCCTCCTCCATTAATTTAAGTTGTCTGCTTAAAGGTGGTTGTTCCATGTTTAAGTTTTTGGCAGCCCGGGTTATATTCTCCTCCTTGGCAATTGCCAAAAAATAACGTAGCTGTCGAATGTCCATAAAACGCAATCCCCCTAAGTTTAATACCTATTGGGTATGATAATCCTATAATATTGATATTTTTTATATATTAAAAATGATGATATCATATTATAAAATAAATTCAAATAACTTAATTAATAAAAAATAGGTCAGTACCTAAAAGCCTCTGGGATGAGAACACAGTCATATTGATTCTAAAAACAAGGAGGAGCACAGATGTCGATTAATTTAAATACCGATTGGGGAAATATAGGATTCTCCTATAGAAAGACCAACGCAAATTATGTGTCCTTATGGAAGAATGGAGTTTGGGATGAAGGAAAGCTGGTTAAGGAAAACACATTGACCATCAGCATGGGATCCCCTGCAATTCACTATGGCCAGCAGTGCTTTGAAGGGTTGAAAGCCTACAGAAGAAAGAATGGAACCATAGGACTTTTTAGGGCCGACCAGAATGCAAAGCGCATGCAGGAAAGCTGTAGGAGGATCCTTATGCCTGAGGTTCCGGTAGAGAAGTTTATTGAAGCTGTTAAAATGGTTGTCAAAGCAAACGAGGAGTTTATTCCTCCCTATGGATCCGGCGCAACATTATATATAAGGCCCTTTGTAATTGGCGTTGGGGATAATGTCGGTATTAAGCCGGCCACGGAATATATTTTCTGTATCTTCGTCACCCCGGTTGGACCGTATTTTAAAGGTGGAATGTCTCCGATCAAATTAGTGGTTTCAGAGTACGACAGGGCTGCCCCCTACGGTACAGGAGCGGTTAAGGTGGGCGGAAATTATGCGTCCAGTTTGCTGCCCCATAAAATTGTTACCCATGAAGGCTATACCGAATGCGTATACCTGGATCCTAAAACTCATACAAAGATAGAAGAGGTTGGTTCCGCAAACTTCTTCGGTATTACAAAGGAAAATGCCTTTGTCACACCAATTTCTCCATCGATCCTCCCCAGCATTACGAAGAACTCCCTGCTTTACATTACCGATAAGGTCTTCGGGATGAAGGTGGAGGAAGGGGATGTCTACGTAAACAACTTGAAGGAGTTTGCAGAAGCAGGTGCCTGTGGTACAGCGGCGGTCATCTCACCCATTGGCACCCTAACTAATGGCAAGGATAAATACATCTTCTACAGCGAGACAGAGGTAGGACCCGTTACAAAGAAACTTTATGACCATCTAATAGGTATCCAGTTCGGCGAAGTGGAAGCTCCGGAAGGATGGATCATTGAGTTTGAATAAATGGTCCTAATTATGATTGACAAACTTAGGCCCTTAGCGAGCCACGAAAACCCCTTGCAGCATAGTAGGATTCTGCTCCATTGTGGTATACAAAGACAGTTTCGTAGCGACGATCACAAAAGATGGCCCCACCGAGATTTCGAATATCAGCAGGTGTTTTCACCCAGCTCGATGTTTTCGTATCAAAATCCCCAAGTTTCTGCAACTCCCGGTATTGTTCTTCCGTTAAAAGCTCAATGCCCATGGTAGCAGCCATATCAATAGCGTTATTTTCTGGGTTACTCACAATAGTTTAGGTATATTAACCTTCCGAATGTTAATATGGAAAATGTGAATTTGAATTAACCCCCTAGTTGCTTAGCACCTTTTAAATCTGGAGTTAAATAAATATCTAAAGCATGACCAGTTTCCCTATGGCAATCTAAGCAAGACTCAGATTTTTTAATGGTATTATAATGGTTTACTTTAGATGTATTTTCAAGTTTAACTGCATTTGGATAGGCCTTATTGTCTCCTAGATGGCATTGAAGACAATTTTGCTCAAAAATACTGGCCCTAGTGGGTATTGTATAGTTACCGCTAAAATGTTGAAAGACGTAATTAAGTCCTCTTGCCTTAGCTTGAAATTTCCCCAATTCTCCTGCGGGTTGATGACATTTAAGGCAGTTAATATTTTTATGTGCAGAGGTTTGCCACGATGATACATATTTATTTACCTCGTGACAAGAGCCGCAGAACTGAGGAATGGATGTGGCGTAATACCCAACTTGAAAAAGTGCATATAAACAAACCAGTAAAATTCCTGCTCCCAGACTAATCTTCTTCCACATATATTTAATACTCCTCACTGAATATTTGAATGAAATAATTATCTTGGGGTTATAACGTTACTCAGTATGACCTTGATTAGCCTCTTGTATGTAATGGATACTTTTTTAACCGTAAAATAACTTCACATACTTCTTATTCATGATAGACAGTTGGTTTCTTAATGTATACAATTCTAAACATAGTTTAAATTCTGTTACAGCAGAATTAGCATCGCTTTGATTTAAGCGAAATTGTGAAACAACTCTTTGGTTGACACTTAAGTAAATGTAGTTCAGTAAAGATAAGCTTTTTTGAAAATTTAGTTTAAGAAATGTTAAATAAGGGGGATGAGATATTGTACGATTGTTTCTTCACTAGATGAGGACAAACAATTATAGATCGGTGAGAAGCGTAATGTAACAGTTAAAACTGTGGTAACAATCAAAATAGAACCTCTTACACAAAATGTGAGGTGGCTTTTTTTGTTTATATAGGAAATACACTATTCTAAGGCGTAAAAAAACTTTATAATTGACATATAGAAGTAAGTATATGGAGGAAAAATGAGAGAAAATGACGATAAAAGCTTTTCACTCACTAAGTGAGGAAGTTCTTAATGAGGTAATTAGTCTTGAAAGTATTTGCATCGAGTATGATAATCTTGCAGGAAGTATATTTTTAGATCCTTCTCTAAATTTTAATCAGGATATTAAAAGTTTTTTTTTGTTTTATAAAGAGGGAAAACTAATTAGCATGATAACTTTGTTTATCCCAACTGAACAAGAAGCGGAGATTTCAGCTTATACTCTGCCTAAATTTAGAGGGAACGGATATTTTAAAATCTTATTAATAAATGTCCTAGAAGAATTAAGAACTTTTAATATTCCGGACGTATTATTTGTCTGCGAATCCCCCTCAATTGTGGGTAAAAAGGTTCTCGCAACTCTTAATGCTGAGTATGATCACACTGAGTATTTTATGAGATTCGATCAGGCACGATATGTGACTAAAGGCAGGTATCGTATATCAAAGCTAAATGCAGAGCTTAAGGACCTAGAAAAGACAATAGAAACCAGTTTGAGGATATTCGAAGGTAGTTACGAAGATGCAAAGGGCTTGATAAAGAGATGTTTAGAATCGCCAAATCGAGAGCAGTACCTTGCTGTTTTGAATAATCAAATGATTGGGATCGGTTCGGTTAATTTAGAGGGAGAAGACGTGTCGATTTTTGGTCTAGGGTTGATCCCTGAATATCGTGGTAAAGGATATGGCAAAGAACTACTTAGCCTAATTATTGACAATTTATTGCAAAGAGGAAGAGCGGATATTACAATTGAGGTCAATAGTGACAATACAAATGCCTTGAGGCTGTATCAAATATCAGGTTTTCATATTCAAGTTGCTTATGAGTATTACCGCAAAAAACTGAGTACATTATATGATCTTTTTTCGATCTAAGGTCTTATCTGGAAAGAAATTGTCAGAATAGCAGTTGTGACATCCATGGACAAAATATGGTTTAGTCAACGTATTTGTATATAAACAGAGATAAGCTTACTATTTACGGGGAGTTAAGGAGAGGGGGAACTATGTGCCTGATCACTTTTGCGTATGATTGCCACCCTCGCTATCATTTAATATTAGTAGCAAATAGGGATGAGTATTTCCAAAGGCCGACAGAACATGCCCATTTTTGGGAGTCTTACCCTTGGATTTTAGCGGGCAGGGATCTGGAGATGCTCGGAACCTGGATGGGAATGACACGTTCAGGCCGTTTTGCAGCATTAACAAACTTTCGGGATCCTTTCGCACAGATTACAAATGCGAAATCTAGAGGGAGGTTAGTCGGTGACTTCCTATGCCTGCAGGAATACCCAATAAAATACATGCAAGATGTTGTAAATAACCAAAGTCTTTATAATCCGTTCAATCTTTTAATCGGTGACTCTTCAAGTCTTGTATATTATTGTAAACAAACATCGGAGACTAAGGAACTCAAACCTGGGATATATGGTCTTAGTAACCATCTTCTAGATACTCCCTGGCCTAAAGTCGAAAAAAGCAAACAAGCCCTAGCCAATTACATAGCTAATAGAACCTTGATCGAAACACAGCCACTTTTTGATATCTTGGCAGATTATAAAAAGGCAGAGGATCACGAATTGCCGAATACTGGAATTAGCTATGAATTCGAGAAACTGCTATCCTCAATCTTTATCCAAGGAACCGATTATGGCACGAGGTCTTCAACAGTTCTGTTGATTGATCGTAATCAGCGGGTCACTTTTAAGGAGAAAAGTTTTTATCCAGGTCAAATAAACTATTCCGAAGTTAATTATGAGTTCGAATTAATTACTTACAGATAAAGATAATGAAAATGGCAAATAACTCAGTTTATTCGAAGAAAAAATATAAAGAAGGTAATGCTATGTCAAAAAATGCCCAAAAACCTGTAATCCTAGCGGATCAGGTCCAATCTTCGCTCACTAATCTTGAGCCTCTTACAAGGAAAGTATTCTTGTCTCTTAATCCACCTAGCCCACAAGATAACCGGGCGGATGTTGATCAATTGCGCCAAATGCTAGAGCGTAGTTACGGCTTTGTCAATGTACCTCTAGCACTTATGCCTAGGATACCCGGTATATGTCGAAGTGCCGATTGGCAGATCACAGCTACTCTAGCCGATACTGGACAAGGATGGACCTTAATTGAGATAGAACCTGGTGACACAACTCAAGAACATTTTGGTCTGGCCATAGATATTGGGACTACAACAGTGGTTGTATACCTAACTAATCTCTGCGATGGTACGGTCCTTAAGCATGCCGCAGACTATAATGATCAAACTGTTATGGGTGAAGACATTTTAGCCCGTATTCGCCACGCTAGAGAACTTGGTGGTTTAGCTAGTCTACAGAAAGCAGTTTTAGATACTCTAAATCGTTTAATTAATCGTCTTCACCCGCTCCCCACGGAGACTGGGAAGATTACTGCTGCCGCGATAGGGGCTAATACAACGATGATACATCTCTTGCTTGGTCTTGATCCTTCATCAATTTGTCGGGCTCCATATACTCCAGTTGT
>JADQBO010000007.1 GCA_016278585.1 Desulfosporosinus sp. | reverse complement strand
GTTCAGGGGGTTGCTGACGAGCAACCCCCTGAACTTTTCACGTTTCTATTCTGCGAACCATTCACCTTTAAACGCATAGGCTGCAGGTCCAGTCATATACACATGGTTATCTGGTTTCCACTCAATCAATAGGTCCCCACCGGGTAGATGAACCGTTACGGCACGCTCAGTCTTATCATTCAGCACAGCAGCTACCGTAGAGGCGCAGGCACCTGTCCCACAGGCCAACGTTGGTCCGGCACCCCTTTCCCACACTTTCATGGTTATGTCTTGGGGAGAATTGATCTGAATAAACTCGACATTGGTTTTGCGGGGAAACAACATATGTTTTTCAATCGCCGGGCCTACACGGTCAAAATCCAGGGTTGCAAAATCCTCTACAAAGATAACGCAGTGGGGATTTCCCATGGAAACGGCGGTATATAAGTACGTTTCGCCTAACACTTCAATTGGTTGTCCTACGACTGGTTCACCCTCTCCTAGAACCGGAATGAGATCTGCCCGTAAAATGGGCTCTCCCATATCTACCTGTACTCCTTTCACTTGGCCCTCTTCGATAAATAGCTTAAGCTTTAAGATACCGGCTCCAGTCTCCACAAGCATAGGGTCAGAAATAACAACTCCTTGATCGTATAAATACCGTGCAAAACAACGAATAGCATTTCCACACATTTCAGGCTCCGATCCGTCGGAATTAAAAATACGCATCTTGGCGTCAGCGATGTTTGACGGTAGTATAACGGCTAATCCGTCCCCTCCTATTCCAAACTGACGATGGCAGAGTTTTCTTGCTAGCTCAGGATAATCCACGCCCACATCTGAACCCGAAAAATGGTCTAGGAAAACAAAGTCATTCCCCAAACCGTGCATTTTAATGAATTCCATCCTTACTCCCCCTTATATCGATGTTCGTTGTTCGAAAGCCGTATAACGAATACAAACGTAATGCCTCTGGATAAGTTCAACTTAAAACTTTAGATGGAGTAAACCTCCATCTAAAGTAAGTAACCTATACCTATATTCTACCTTAATTCTCCATAAAAGCATACCGCAACAAAGCTGCAGACAATAAATATAAAATGTGACTATTCAGGACCTTGGGAAATTCTGAACGGGGAACCACAGATTACACATAAAAGAACGATAAGAGAAACCACAGATTAACACAGATTTCACAGATTAAGAACGATTATGAATAGAAAAATGGCGAAGATGGAAGTCAATGAGGAGCGCATATTTACTTGCAATACAAGGATTTTTATTTTGAGAAGTATTTATTTTAATCTGTGTTAATCTGTGTAATCTGTGGTTAATTAACTGAGTATCTGAATAGTCATCATAACTTATCCGTTTTACTAAATCTTTAGTGAAACAGCTTGTTTTTTCTTTATCGATTTTGAAGATAATTACATACTACGCCAGCCGAAATGGGTCAACCTTTTAACCAAGTATACACTATGAGAGAAGCTGTTATACTTTTACCTATACACTATCCTTTAGTAGTTTTCTCTCCCTACAGGTGTGACCCAATAACTAACATTTATGACTAACACATATGACTACAATCCCTAATCTACGTTCGAATATAGAATATAGATCTAGGAACTTACCCCTTGGCGATAACAGTCTTTCCTTGCCAACTATTTTTTAATAGACGAGCAAATCCTATCAAAACGGACGGACCACCCGCTACACACAGAATAAGAATCCATTGCCAGCCGACTAAGGGTGCCGTCTTAAAGATCGCTTGTAACGGATGAAGATAAATAACGCTGAGCTGCATGATCGTAGAGACTAGGACGGCCCCAACCAGATAGGGATTTGTGAAAAGGCCTACTTCAAAAATACTTCGTTCTTCAGATCGGCATTCGAAAACATGGAACAACTGAGAAAATACTAGGGTCGTAAACGCCATTGTTCGAGCACCTAACATATTAACCCCCATAAAAAGGGCAGCTACAAATACAAAGAGCGTACCAAGTCCAATAAAGGTTCCCCTTACTGCAATTTTTCTAGCCAACCCCCGGGCAAAAATACTCTCACCGGGTTTCCTCGGTGGACGATTCATAATACCTGGTTCAGCGCCATCCACCCCTAACGCCATCGCAGGTAATCCGTCGGTAACTAAATTAACCCATAAGATTTGAATAGGGAGTAATGGAAGTGGCAGGCCCACGAGGGTCGCCAAAAACATTGTCAAGACTTCTCCTAGGTTACAGGAAAGTAAGTAACGAATAAATTTCCGGATGTTGTCATAAATTCCCCGACCCTCTTCCACAGCAGCCACGATCGTTGCAAAGTTATCATCCCCTAAAACCATCGATGAAGCTTCTTTTGTTACATCCGTCCCCGTTTTACCCATGGCAACCCCAATATCCGCCTCTTTAACGGCAGGCGCATCATTAACCCCATCTCCCGTCATGGCAACCACTTGACCGCGCTTTTTATAAGCACGAACAATTCTGAGCTTATCCTTCGGTGTCACCCGGGCAAACACCGAAATATCCATGATCCGCTCACTTAACTCCTCATCAGACGTCCGCTCAAGTTCTGCTCCTGATACAACACCGCTGCCTGTACCACGAATAATACCCAATTCATGAGCGACAGCTTCTGCAGTTAAACGATGATCGCCTGTAATCATGACAGGTTTAATTCCGGCCTGCCGACAAACTTTAATTGCCTTGATAGCACTGGCTCGCGGTGGGTCAATCATTCCTAACAATCCCACGAACGTCAACCCTTGTTCCACCTGCTCATCCAGTGGCTCCGTATCTGCCAACGGTTTTTCAGCGACTGCCAAAACTCGAAGGGCATGACTGGCCATTTCATCATTCGCCCGCATAATACGTTTCTTGCGTTCTGCGGACAGCTCAACAACCCCTTGCCCGGTTAACTCCTGCTGACAAAGTCGTAATACCATGTCTGGGGCTCCTTTGACATAGGCCTTGCGCCCTTGTTTTGTCTCATATACAACACTCATTCGTTTCCGATCTGAATCAAAGGGCAGCTCCCCAATTCTCTTTTGCTTTCGTTCTAGAACTTCACGCCAAATCCCAGCCTTTGCTGCAGCCACTAAAATAGCCCCTTCTGTAGGATCTCCCTCAATACCCCAAGGGGCATCTTTTCCTTTAGAACGAAAGAGTCCGGCAACCTGAACCCCTTTCTTGGTCAAGGTGGAATTGTTGCAAAGTGCAGCAATCTTTAAAGCAGCGTTCAGGGGATCACGTTCTTTCACTGGATCAGCACCTCGAAACTCTCCTTTGGGATCATACCCTTCTCCGGAAACTGAAATTCTTCTTCCATCCGAGTAGATTTGGCGTACGGTCATTTCGTTCTGAGTCAATGTTCCTGTTTTATCAGAACAAATCACCGTCGCACAGCCCAAGGTTTCCACGGCAGGAAGTTTCCTGATGATCGCTTGCCGTTTAACCATTCGTTGTACCCCTACTGCCAAAGCCACGGTGACAATAGCCGGTAAACCCTCTGGAATAGCCGCCACAGCTAAGGATACTCCCGTGAAGAACATCTTGTAGAAATCCTCGCCTCTTAAAACCCCAACAACGACTACAGCTGCGCAGACGAGAAAACTGATGAGAACCAACCATTTTCCCAGTTCCGCCAAACGTTTCTGCAAAGGGGTTTCTTCATCTTCTACACTTTGGATCATTCCGGCGATCACACCCATCTCAGTATCCATCCCTGTAGCCACTACCACTCCAGCCCCACGTCCATTAACGATGGCAGTTCCCATATACCCCATATTTTGGCGATCTGCCATAGGGGTAAATTCATCATGAAGAGGGGAGATACTTTTACCGACAGGATGGGATTCTCCTGTTAGGGCAGACTCTTCCACTTGCATATTAACGGCCTGAATCCAACGTACATCCGCTGGAATGCGATCCCCTGTATCCAAAAGTACAATATCTCCCGGTACAACATCCATCGCTGGAATCCGCTGTTCCATCCCTTCACGTAACACTCGCGCTTCTGGCGCAGTGAGAGAACGAAGGGATTCCATAGAACGCTCCGCGCGAAACTCCTGAACGAAACCTAAAATTGCATTAATTATTAGAATTGCTAAGATCGTAATGGCATCCGCGATCTCGCCTAAAAGTCCAGAGACTACCGTAGCCGCCAGTAAGACTAACACCATAAAATCTTTAAATTGTCCGAGGAATAAAAATACAGGGTGGGTCCCTTTTTTTACTGCCAGGACATTTTTTCCAACCTCCTGTAACCGTCGCCGAACCTCTTTGACATTTAAACCCTTACCTGGATGTACGTCCAACGCCTTGGCCACATCAAGCCAAGGCAACACATGCCATGCCTGTTGCCGCATGCCCTTTTCCCCCTTTTCGTGCTTCGTGCTTCGTGCATCGCGCATCGCCCATCGCGCAAATGGCTTTGTCCCTTTAGTAGTACATGCTTATTCCTGGATGTATAGAAAAATGCCTCTATAAAATAAGTGTGTTATACTAAAAAGCAATTCATATGTTAAAGGAGGTAATTTCATGGCATTAGACGGTGTTACCCTTGCCTATCTAGTAAAAGAGCTTGCTCCACTACTGATCGGAGCACGTATTGATAAAATTTCTCAACCTGAAAAAGAAGAAATCCATCTCCAATTAAGACAACAAGGGTCTAAACGACTCCTGCTTAGTACCAGTGCCACATCCCCTCGTTTCCACCTCACTCAGGAAAACAAAAAAAATCCAACGTCCCCTCCCATGTTCTGTATGATTTTGCGTAAACACTTAGAGGGTGGTAAGCTCGTTAGTCTAAACCAAAGCGAACTAGAACGAGTGGTCACCTTTGAAATACAAAACTATAACGACCGAGGAGATTTAGTCTCTTTACATCTTCACTTAGAAATCATGGGCAAACACAGCAACCTCATCCTCGTTGATCCCTTGACAAATACTATCCTCGACGGCTTGAAGCGCTATTCCCATGCCCTCAGCCACCACCGTGAAGTATTACCTGGACGAACCTATCTGGCTCCTCCCTCACAGGGCAAACAACCCCCTCTAGAGGACGAAGGGTTTTGGCGGCAGACCCTTTACGAAGAAGCTCTAGATCGCACGATAACTGGAATACTCCTCGCTCGCTTTGCTGGGATCAGCCCAGAATTGGCCCGGGAAATCGTCATTCAAGCCGGATTGAATACCGAAATCCTCCTCCAGCAATGCGGGGATATCGATCTTTCACGACTTTTTCAAGCTTATCGGAGGTTATCTAACCCCGAGGGCGTTCCCGAGATTCACCCATGCCTATATTACACTTCTGCACCCCGACCCCAACTTGCAGCGTTCAGCTTTGTCCCCTTTCAACAATATCAAGAATTGAGATTAGAACACATTCCATCCTTGAATGACGCAGTCCAAGTCTTTTATCAGTCAAAGTCCAGCAATAACTCACTTGAATCGAAACGAGGCTCTCTACGAAAGATCGTACAAGAACAATATACCCACAGCGGCAAGAAACTTAAAATCTACAACGAAGCCGAATCAAGTGCCCAAAAAAGTCTAGGGTATCAAAGATGGGGAGAACTCCTTACCGCAAACCTCTACCGGATTCCTCCTGGAACGGCTGAGGCTACCGTGGAAGATTATTATGATCCCTCAGCTCCTTCCGTGGTTATTCCCCTTAATCCTCATATCAGTGCCATTGATAATGCCCAACGATATTACAAACTTTATAACAAGGCTAAGGCAACCTTGCTAAAAACAAAGGAACTTAAAGAAACCACCCTCGATGAACTTAATTACCTGGAATCCCTACGCTATAATTTAGACCAAGCGGCCACCCTTACAGAGCTAGATGAAATTCATCTTGAACTTGCGGGACAAGGATATGTTGCAGGAAAGCACTTGAAAAAGGAAACTCTTAAATCTAAAAAAGGCCGACCTAAATCGAAGGCTAAGTCTAAAGCAAAAACCCCTAAAGAAGTTCCGAACCCCCGAGTCTATCATTCCAGCCTAGGGAGAGTTATCTTGGTAGGAAAAAATAATGCTCAAAATGATTGGCTATCGTTGCGCAAAGGAAAACCAACCGATCTTTGGCTCCATACCAAGGTAATACCCGGTTCACACGTCCTAATTCCCCTCGAAGAAGGGGAAGAATTCCCCGATGATGCTACCCTTGAGGAAGCAGCCGCCTTAGCAATCTATTACAGCCAAGCTCGTGGCTCCTCACAAGTCGCCGTGGATTACACTCATGTCAAACAACTAAAGAAACCTAATTCAGCCAAGCCCGGCATGGTGATTTACGAACAGAACTGGACTTTATATCTCACGCCAAAGCAAGAGATTCTTGAGAGGTTATTGGCCAGTGAAGAGATTTTAGAGATTAAAGAGTCATAATAATAAGAGCAGAAATCGCTTACGGATTTCTGCTCTTATAGTTTTCATTTATTCGTAGACCTTGTTTTCAATTTTTTCAATGGCCTCTTTAGTAAGTAAAGGTAATTCCGCTTTCTTTGAATGATGATAATCGTATACCACGATAACTCCTTCCCCAGCAGCCGACACTCCCATTTTTTCACTAACGATTATGTACTCCATGACGAAACTCGATTGACCGATTGACTTTACCCTCGCGCCCACAATTATCTGATCTGGATACGTCAGCGGCTTGAGATATTTACAGATCGTTTGAGCTAATATTGGGCCTATACCCGTCTCAGACTTCAGGTCATTCATCCCGATCTCCTGGAAATACTGGATTCGAGCGCTTTCGAAGTATCTTAAATAGTAAATGTTATTAATATGACCAAATGCATCCATCTCACCCCACGCAAGGGGTATCTTCACATGGACAGGGAAATCGGTTAAATTCAACATAATTCTCCTCCTTAAGTAATTCATGTTTAAGCAAGCCTATAAAACGTTCAAATGTCAAAAATTTCTCAACTAATCTAATAATTCTACCAAAGCATCATCTAATCCTCTATAGAAAACTAATAGACACCCACTTTTGTAAGTAGGTGTCTGCCTGAACAAGTTAATGACTATCTGAGGATGTTTAAGAATTATTGGAAACACGGCTAAGAATGGTTAGTTCTGAAATAATATTTTGCCCATGCTCATTGACACTATAGCTAAACTTCAATGTATCCCCTGTCTTAAATTGATAGGTATCAAAGGTCTCTTTAATAGATTCACTTAATCTAAATGCTTGAGGTTCTATTCCCTCGGGCACTCCGGAGAGTTTGATTTCAATTGAGTTTGAGTCAATTTGACCGTTGTACCGTCCACTATCAAATTTGATTTCCCCTTTAGGGGAAACTGGTTGTTGAACACTAGTACCCTCCGTAGTCTGGATACTTCTTGGGAGCTTAGATGAGGTGTCACATCCAGTCATTATAAGTAGTGCTGTTAGAAGCGAGACAAACATTAGAGATAGTTTCATTCCTTTCATGCCTTTCATTTCCTTCATTCCTTCCGTTTTATCGTTTATTCTTTCTAAAAAAATAAGATCCTTCTTATTAAACAAATACACAGAGGCAAAAAGTTGTTAACAATTTTTTTGGACCCGAAGGACTTGTTAAGATTTATAACCTCCAGTACATTGACCACTAGGACTCCTCCCTTATTACGACTAAGTACTTCCTTGACTATAGTTATAGTTTGTCAGGTAAAACTTAACGAGGACTTATTAAGATATTAAGAAAGTATTAAACCTGCAGAAAGATACGTAAGGCCCCCACCTTTTATCTCGCTCTTCAGGGATTTATTAATACCCATATGGAAGTTGGTATCTATACAAGCCTTCTTAATAAACCAAGCTATGGACTTTACTTGTACCATATTTAAGATTTTTACATAGTTTATTAGAGGAGGGATATATATGACTTCAAAATCATCACTATATGAATCGTTAAAACTGTTATTACAATATATTGAAGAGGAGGCAAGTAAGCCACTCGATAATCACAACTATGGAACAAGACTATGGAGTAAAGGATATAGAAAAGCTCTTATTACAATCCAAACTTATATATGAGCTATTCTAAATTCAAATGATTCGTAAAATGTCAGAATGACGGGAATGACAGGGGGACGGGGTTATTGACAACATTAATGTTGTCAATAACCC
>JADQBO010000049.1 GCA_016278585.1 Desulfosporosinus sp. | reverse complement strand
AACATAAGGAGGGGATAATTCTTGAGTAAACATTTTGATGTCATCCTTCGAAACGGGATTCTTGTCTGTCCGGATGCCGTAAAAAAAGCCGATGTTGCTGTTTGTGACGGAAAAATTGTAGCTATCGGAGAAGAACTATCCGGCGATGCCAAAGAAACCATTGATGCAACCGGGAACTATGTATTTCCTGGCGCAACAGACGGGCACGTGCATTTTAATGACCCGGGACGAACAGATTGGGAAACAATCACAACTGGAAGTAGTGCTCTGGCAGCAGGCGGTGGCGTTGCATACTTTGATATGCCACTTAATTGCAGCCCTTGCACACTTGACGCCAAGAACTTTAATGCAAAGCTTGCTGTGGCGCAAAAGGACTCTTTAGTTGATTATGGTTTTTGGGGCGGGCTTACTCCCAAAAATTTAGAAAACCTAGAAGAGCTTGCCGAGTGCGGGGTAATAGGGTTTAAAGCCTTTTCGTGTAATAGCGGTATTGATGAATTTGAACGAATGGACGATTATACCGCTCTTGTAGGTATGGAAAAATTAGCAAAGCTTAATTTACCCCTTATGGTGCATTGTGAAAATAATGAAATCACACGAGATTTGACATCGATTGCTCTTTCCAATAACAAAACCACCGTACGCGATTATTTTGCCGCACGTCCACCTATCACGGAAATAGAAAATGTCTCACGCATGATTTCTATTGCAGAGCAGACAGGCTGTAAGCTAATCATCGCTCATATTAGCACGGCAAAGGCGGTTGAGCTTGTCACTCAGGCCAGAAACCGAGGAATAGACGTCTGTTGTGAAACCATTGGGCATTATCTAATTCTTACGGATGACGATGTAGAACGCATGGGAACCGTGGCAAAATGCTCGCCTCCGATTCGCGATATAGATAACCAAACTAAAATGTGGGCAAAACTCTTAAACAAAGAGATTGCCTTTGTTTCCTCCGACCATTCTCCCTGCGACCCGAAGCTAAAAGACGGAGAATTCCTAAAGGTTTGGGGTGGAATCTCAGCTTGCCAAACAACCCTTCCAGCCCTACTTACTCACGCCTATCACGGTAGAAAGGTTCCGCTGGGGGATATTGCAAACCTAACCTCCCATAATGTGAACGAGATCTTTAAAATTCAAGGCAAGGGGAAAATAGCTGTAGGCTACGACGGGGATTTTGCCCTGGTCGACATGAATAAGGAATTCACCTTACAGGCTGAGGATCTTTTCTATAAGCATAAAGTTAGCCCTTATGTTGGTGATCACTTCCGTGGAACAGTGACCCAAACCATACTTAGAGGAACGACTGTTTTTAAAGATGGAAAGATTGTATCGACGCCTATTGGCAAACATTTAAGGCCTAATCTGTAACCTAATAATTCTCATAATACAGAAAAAAAGTAATAAGGAGTTGGGTATTCAATGTCTGCAAATACAGAAGGCTTGGTTACAAATGAGTCACAGATCCCACAGGTTTTGAGTCTGGATGAATCACTTGCGCCAAAAAGCAAAGAAGGTCGAACGGTAGGTCCCATAGACTATATGTTTATGTGGATTGGAGATGGAGTTAATTTAGGAAATATGACCCTTGGAGCTAGTTTAGTTGTGGCGGGAATCGCAACGCTAAACCTCTTTCAGACCTTTGCTGCAGCAATCATAGCCATTGGTATAATATCAGCGGTTTTCGCTTTAAATGACCGGCTCGGATACAGAACGGGAATACCTTATGTTGTACAGCTTAGAATGTCCTTCGGAGTCAAAGGCTCCGTCATATCTTCGCTTTTGCGCGGTATCCCTGCCATAGTTTGGTACGGTTTCCAAAGTTGGATTGGCGGTACTGCCTTAAATGAAATTGCGAAGGTTTTCACGGGTGGCGCCTTTGATAATGTTGTCATTTGTTTTGTACTCCTTCAGCTGGTTCAAATTGGACTTTCACTGTACGGTTTCCATGCCATTAAGTGGGTTGAATCACTGACATCCATCGTTATTATGGTAGCACTTCTCTATGTCTTTGGCGTTCTACTAAACTCTCATAGTGCCGTCATTACCGAAAAATGGATTCATGCACAAGGGTCGTGGGGCTTGCCATTCTTTGCCTTTATCATGATGTTTATGGGAAATTATGCGGCTATCTTTTTAAGCGCAGCGGACTATTCAAGAGAGCTAAAATCCGGTATTAGCGACACAAAGCGTGGTTTATTGTACTTCTTACCCATTTTAATAGCGTACGGTTTCGTACTTGCAATCGGCGCCATGCTTGCTTCTGCAACTGGCATCTCTAACCCCGTTAAAGCGTTTGCTATCGTTGTCGATAATTCTTATATTACCGTCTTTGTATCCGCCTTTATCGTTATGGGGGCAATTGCAGTCAACATGGTTGCCAATATTATTCCCCCGACCTATGTTATTACCTTAATTACTAAATTAAAGTATAAAGTTGCTGTTACAATAACCGGACTACTTGCCTTAGGCTCCTTCCCTTGGGTACTTGTACAGGATTCTTCGGCAAAGGGTCTTGGTATGTTCATTCTAATATACTCCGCCTTTTTAGGCCCCATCGTCTCAATTTTACTAATAGAATATTATATCTTGAGAAAGCAAAAGGTCAACGTTGCAGATTTGTACAAGGAAGACGGTCCATTTGCCGGCTATAACCCAGCCGCAATGCTAGCCTTGTTGATCGGAGCGGGTGCCGCCTTTACAAAAGTGGAACTGGCCTGGATCATCGGTGTTGTTGTCTCCGGTATTGCCTATATTCTTCTCATGAAGTTTGCCTTTAAAGATTCACCCTTCAAAAAAGGTACGATCTTCGAAAAATAAGTATAACCAAGTTTGTATAATCCTCTGTCACGATTTTATCAGCGCATTTTAAAACTGAGAACAATCTGGAAGAAATCCAGGCTGCTCTCAGTTTTTTATTTCATCATTCCACCGATAGGAAGATACTTTTGATTAATATACACTAGTATTGATTGCAAAAGAGCGCCGTCAGTTTATCAACTGATTGGCGCTCGTTTATACTAGGTTAAGATGATGATATTTTCATTCCCGCCTTGAACCCAACAATTAGCTTATTGTTCCCGGCAACTAAGGGTCTGATCATGGCTTTTGGATTGGCCGCCAAAAAACTGGCAACCGCCAATTCCCTTGATTCCTCAAGTTCCTTTCCAAGATCCTTGTAGGCTTTGCTTTTCTTGTTAAGGAGACCCTGAACCGCAATCTCCCCCAGCTTTGCTAGGTCAATCAATTCATCCACTGAGAGAGGGTTTTTGACAATATTTCGATACTCAAACTTAACATTATCTTGCAGAAGGCCCGCTTCTGCTTTACGACAAGTCGTTCACTGGGGAAAACAATAGAATGTAAGCACTTTTTTCTCCTCCTTTTAAACGTTTTTTTCATTTACGGCCCTCTAATTTCTAGCCGAAATCATATCGTTAAACGATCCTATCCTTACGCACATTACTAATTGTTCCGAACGCTAATAAGAAACCAACCTTGCCTTTACCGTAGGAATGATATCCTCGATCGGTCTCTTTCCGTAATAGGTAATATGGATTACTTTATTATCTAAGAAAGCAAATATCTGTTTTCGAATCCCCTCTTCAGCTAGATACATTTGAAGCTCCGAATGATTGATTGTTTTAACTTCAGTGTCATCACGGTAAACAAAGCGACTAATAAGGTCCAAGGTAAGGTTTTCAGCCATGCCGCTAAAGGTGAGCTCGAAAAATCGAGTGGTTATACTGGGCGAATATTCCCCACTTTTATCTGCCCACTCTTCACCCTCTACAATTCCATTTTCATCTATTTCATACTGGACAGGTGCAAGTAAGCTCCAATCGTAACTTACTCTATTCGCCCAATCAACATTATCACTATCATAAACCCTCTCACGCCTAAGCTTTGGATTTTGTTCTATGTCAGCAAGCCTTATGATCGGAAGATTAGTCTTGGTTTCAGGCAATGTGTAGTCTTGGCTCTTGCTGATTTGAACAAATGGGATGAACATACTAAATATCGCTATAGGCAAAAATACACCTGCTAATATTCCACTTGTTAATCTTGCTTTTCTAAAGTCCTCTTTATGATTAATTGCGTTCCCTTGTAGCAGAGATTTCTTTAAATTACGTATGGCTAAATAGTTTCGTATTACTGAATAAAAAACATATAGTTCAACGACAACAAGGAGTATTTGCTGAACAAACGAACCTTTTATCATAAATAAAAAGGGCTCCTTGTTGAGAAAATAAGCACTAAACATCATACCAAGGAACAGGATCATTGCCATTGACATCATGAGCAAATTGTTTCTTAGCCGTTTATTTAAGTCTGACAGGGAGAGCCCTTGCTCAATTGGATCTGTATGTAACTCGGTGGTGAACGTTTTCTCATTCGCAGAAAAAATATAAAAGTCCTTATTGTTTGTGACAATATCCCATCCGCAATCATGGTAAACATCTAATTGTTCCAGTGAGGGTTGCTTTATAACATCAATTCTATAGTTGGTTTCCCTGGGTTCCCCTTTTTCAAAGTAACCAAAGATACGTCCAATTTTTTTCAAATGCAGCCCCTTTTTCGCCATATCAGAAAACCAGGCTTCATTCCGTCCCAAAGCATACATATCATCAAGCATTAGTCTTTTTACGAACTTACCCATCTATAATTACTCCTCTAGAATAATTCCATCGTTAATCATATACTTTAACCTTTTATATTCAGCTTTAAGTGCTGCTCTGCCTTCTTCTGTAATAGCGTAGGTTTTTCTACGACCATCATCATTCAATATTACAATCAGTTCATCTTTTTGTAGTCGTGTAAGAACGCCATACAACGTTCCCGGACCCATTTTGATACGTCCCTTTGATACTTGTTCAATTGAACTCATGAGTTGATAACCATGATTAGGATTCATCAAGGCGAGGAGTATATAATACATTGCTTCCGTCATCGGACTGCTTATATTTAACATTTTTTAAACCTGCTTTCGATATTATGCTACGCGATATATCGCATGGCATAATATTATGATAATCTTATTTCCTTGTCAATAGAAAAAAGAGCTGTCCGTAGGCAGCCAAAAAAATGCAGCCATATAGCACTTGTTCCAAGAAAGAATCAAGATTGATTTTTAACAGCCTGCTGAATTGGAAAGCAAAATAATACCAGTTCATTTATACATATTTATTGATAAATAAGTACATTAATACAGTTAGAAGTAATCATAAAGGGGAAATACTATCATGAGCAACTATAACGCAGTATTAGCAAGAAATACGGAAAATGCTCCAAAAGGTCCATATTCACAAACTGTAGCTTTCTCTCATTACAATAATCTTTCAGCTCAATTACCCATCGATCCAAAGTCTGGTAAATTGGTAGCTGGTGGTGTAAGAGAGCAGGCTGAACAGTGCTTTAAAAATATCAAGGCAATTGTAGATAGCATCGACCATGTTATGAGCGATGTTGTTAGAATCACTGTATTCGTTAAGAATATCAAAGATATTGATACTGTAGACGAAGTTTATAAAGCATTCTTCCCAGGCTATGTTCCTACACGAACGATAGCCGCAGTTGCAGCTTTGCCTATGGATGCTTTGGTGCAAATTGAAGCACTTGTTTCAAACGCTGAAGGTACAATTCCAAACGCACCACAAGCAGGCGACCTCATAAAGGTTACAAATAACACAGCAAATGCGCCAACATGTTCTCTATCTACGCAAACTGTCGCTTTTTCTCATTACAATAATCTTTCAGCTCAATTACCTATCGATCCAAAATCTGGTAGAGTGGTAGCCGGTGGTGTAAAAGAGCAGGCTGGACAGTGCTTAAAGAATATCAAGGCAATTTTAGAAAGTATCGATGTTCCTTTTGACGATATTGTCAAAATTAATATCTTCCTCAAAAACCTCTCGGATATTGAAGCCGTAAACGAAGTTTATACAACATTTTTCCCGGACTCAGGTATCGCCAGGACCGCATCCTATGTCCCTGCACGGACAACAGTTTCAGTTTCAGCTTTACCTATGGATGCTTTGGTACAAATTGAAGCAGTGGTGTCACACGGAGATGGTACACCCCCACAAGCTGTTGAAGACAGGCATGGACTCATCATAGAAGCAAGCAATACGGAAAATGCACCAAAAAATTCTCTATATACACAAACTGTCGCTTTTTCTCATTACAATCATATTTCAGCTCAATTACCTTTAGACCCAAAATCTGGTGAAATGGTGGCTGGTGGTGTCAAAGAGCAGGCTGGACAGTGCTTAAAAAATATCAAGGCAATTGTAGAAAGTGTCGACCACGTTATGGACGATGTGGTCAAAGTAAATATCTTCCTTAAAAATATCGCAGATATTAATGCTGTAGACGAAGTTTACACAACATTCTTCCCAAGCGGTGTTCCTGCACGAAGAACAGTTGGTGTATCAGCTTTACCTAAAGATGCTTTAGTCCAAATCGATGCAGTTGTATCAAACGCTGAAGGAACACCTCCAAAAGCATAACAGGCATTTGTTTATAAATACAGGAACGATCTCAAATGAAAATTGAGAAAAAGCATCGAGATTTTAGCCGATTATGGCAGAAATCTTGATGCTTTTAGTTACCGGGCATAACAAAAAACTGGGTTAGCTTGCGAATCTATGCTATTGAATTTTTATAGAGGGTGGCACCTTAACTTTGAGTTTAACTGCCAAGTACGTAGGCTATTTTCCTGCTAATAAATTGCTAACTCATATCCTCTATACCCATCGGGGCTAGATTCTTTCTCCGTAATTTGGGGAAACTTATCCGAAAACAGCCGGATAATAAGTAACCCAACCTCCGCACAAATTCCTAACTTTAGTAAATCCGTGTTGAGTCAAGATTCGATAAGCAATGTAGCCTCGCAGTCCAATCTCGCAGTAAACTATGATTTCCTTATCTTTTGGAAGTTCGGATAACTTGCTACGCAGGTCATTGACTGGTATATGGAGTGAATCACGGATAAATTTAGCTTTACGTTCTTCTTCATCCCGTACATCAATAATACATATATCTTTTGCATTAAGTTTACTAAGTTCCTGCCAATGAATCATTTTAACATCACCATTAATGATATTTTCCGCCACATAGCCGGCCATGTTAACAGGATCTTTAGCCGATGAAAAAGGTGGAGCGTAGGCCAGTTCAAGTTCCTGCAGATCATAGATAGTCCCTTCGTTACGGACTACCCCGGCGATGTCATCGATCCGTTTATCGACACCTTGAGCTCCGACAGCTTGGGCACCCAGGACTCGGCCATTGCTTTTATCAAAGACAAGTTTCATGGATAATCTTGTTGCTCCAGGATAATACCCGGCGTGGGAATTGGAGTGCGTAAACAACACTTCATGAGGAATCCCTAATTTCTTAAGCATTTTTTCATTCGCCCCGGTGGACGCTGCCACTAAATCAAAAACCTTGGCAATGGCAGTGCCTTGGGTACCCTTATACTGGCTGTTCCGACCTGCGATAACGTCGGCAACAATGCGGCCTTGTTTATTAGCAGGTCCTGCAAGGGGCAAGAGGGCAGCTTGTCCTGTTACTAAATGCTTTACCTCAATAACATCCCCAACAGCATAAATATTAGGGTCTGAGGTCTGGAGTCGTTCATTAACTTTGATACCGCCTAACTCTCCGATAGCTAGCCCGGCTTCCTTCGCCAATTTAATTTCAGGTTTTACACCAATAGCCAAGATCGTTAAATCAGCTTGTACTTCCCCTCCGCTTTGGAGTGTAATAAGAGCCCCATTATCCTTTTTAGCAAAGGATTGTACCCCATCTTCTAAAATGAGGTTGATTCCTTTATTAAAAATGTGCTCCTGAAGAATTGCGGCCATTTCAAAATCCAGAGGAGCCATGACCTGATCGCTCATTTCTATAATCGTTGTATCTACTCCTCTGGCATGGAGATTTTCGGCCATTTCCAAACCGATAAAGCCCCCTCCTACGACTGCTGCCGTTTTGGGTTGATGCTCATCGATAAATCGTTTAATCTGGTCAATATCTGTAACATTACGTACAACAAGAGCCTCGATGTCATTAATCCCGGGAATCGGCGGACGAAGGGGAGCTGCTCCGGGAGAAAGGATCAATTGATCATAAGATTCTCGGTAGACCTTACCACTCTGTTCTTGGACTTCGAT
>JADQBO010000069.1 GCA_016278585.1 Desulfosporosinus sp. | reverse complement strand
TTTTACCCTCAAAAATCAAGCCCGCATCTCTTAGAAAGCGTCTATAAAACGGCTTTTGCACGGGACCCAAACCGTTCTCATCAAGGAAGTCATCCTTCCTATCGAAAAACTCTACAAGCCACTCCGTTTTAGGGGCGTGTGTTCCAAATGTGTTAATACTTTTCATTTCTCCATCTCCTTGTGGCATTTTCAAAGAATGACACACCAAGCAGCCAACTGGGATTGAGTGACACTCTCTACATCTAATACAGTTAGTAATTTTTAAACCGTTCTCAAAAGAAATACAGTTATTTTTGCAATTAACTTCGCAAGTTCTACAAACCATGCAGTAAGCTGATTTTCTAAAAACTTGTCGAAAATACTTGCCAAGGGTTGGCACATACTTAATTTGTTTTATGGGCAGTACAACTAAGTAACCGTTCTTGAATTCATTCACTTTGAAAACAAGCTTACCTTCCTTAGCGTCGACGACGTATTTGTCGTCGACTTTCTGCATATCACCAAGAGTTTTTCCCCACTCTTTCCAGTCGGTTCTTGGCTCGCGGACTTCGATAATTAAGTTACCATTTTCTACCCGTTCTTTATAGTGAATGTCGGTAGCTATGCCCACACCATTTTTGCGTGCAATCCACGAGCAATTGTTCATACAGTCCTTTTGTGAGATGTTCTTATGATTGCTTGTAGATATAATAATTGAAACATACTCATCTATTTGCCCCTTATAGTTCACATATCGCATATAATCTGCTTTTCCCGGACTCATAGGGCATAGTAAACAACCTGCACGGGTATTGCCTTTTTTGTATGTTACATTGACTATAAGCTTGTTGGCATAAATATAAAGCCAAACCTCATAGCTCGTCCAATCAAGTATCGGGTTGGCGCTTCGCTGACCTTTTTGTTTCATCCCGTTGCTTTCAAATTCGTATTCACTTCGCCTAACGCTTTCCGCTCCGCGAACGCCTACAAATACCAAACCGCTATAGTCGGCTTTCTCTAAAACCTCTCGCAATTTTATAACCTGTGGTGTACTTTTGTGAACGCTGCAACACCAACGCAACACTCGTGAAGGAGGTGCGAACTGACGCCAACTGTCATAAACATCCATATGACTTTTCGCCCTGTAAAAACGAATACCCTCGGCTTTGCATTGCTCCTCGATTTTGCCAACGACATCATATGTGTCGGGAAATTCCATTTGTGTATCGCCGAACACGACCACGAACTCATCCTTCGGCAACGCTTTTTTTACCAAGTCAAGTAAAACAATGCTGTCCTTGCCGCCTGAAAACGCCACATGGAATACGTCCAATTTCCCCTTGTATCGATTCCATACGTCGTATATTCTTTTCACGGTTTCCTGCTCCAAGATATGCAGAAAATCAGCATTCTTTTCTAGCATCCTATCTATATCAACTGTCCTTAGCGTTTCGCCGATTTCCTCTTTGATTTCAAGTTCAGGGGCGGCGTATAGGCTACCGCCTTTTGTTTGTGCGACAAGCCGACCGAAGTAATAATACTTATTTGCCTCTGCCCACATATAAGGGAGAGCGTCTTGTTTCTGATAGTCCCAATATTTATCAAACCCTAACAGGTCTAATTCTTTGTAGTAAACCGGACGCGGCTCTTTAGAAAACTGCATTGGCGATGTGTTAAGCAATAAGCCGCCGGTTTCAGTATCGTATATATAATTGTACATTTAGACCGTGCTTCCCTCCCTGAGTTCTCTTGCACTCTTAATAATCTTACTCTCACTTTTACCGAGGTTGCGCCAGCCAATATACCCGTTATTAAACAAGTAATCGCCGACCGCTTTTTTGTCACTAAGCCTTACCGACGACTTTGCGAGTGCAATTGCTAAAATGTCGTCGTAATCGTTGTATTCAAAGGACTTTCGAACAATTGCCCCAATATTGGCGCTGTTGACTGCCCGAACATCGTACTTTAAAATATGGCTGAATCTGCGAACATAACTCTCAAGCAAAAACAAGTTCCACTGGTAACCGGCATAAGGGAATAGCGAAAAATCCGTCACTCCACGAAGCGGGATGAAGCTACCGTGGCAGTATAGAGCAATCGCCTCGTCAATCCTTGAAACGTCAAAATCCACATTGCCATCAGACACAAACAAATCACTGCTTACACGCACCATAGTATTATGTCCGGCGATTATGCACTGCGAATGTGTTCTGCCTTCGGGGTCGAATGTTGACTCAAAAGCATTGAGTTCATCGAATGAGACCGCATCCGCTTCACGACAGTACTGCTCCAATATATCGAGAACATGGAGTTTTCCGCCTTTCCTCGTAATAACCTGACCGCTCTTATCATAGCTGTTAGAGAGGAATTTATCGAACACTGCATCCCGAACAGCAGAAAATGAGCAGTGAGAATTAAGGTTCATAAACTTGGTCAAATCCAGTTCGTTAGCGGTAACGTAGTCGCGCTTTTGAAGTTTGTCGCCAACAAACGCTATTATTTTCACACCTTCGCTTTCCGGCAAATCTATATTGTCAATGTGTGTATAGGTGCCTTTATCCACACGGTAATACTCAGCACCGTTCAGAGTTTGTCTGATAGTGTCCATCTTTAGACAAGGCAGCCTTTCTTGTAATTCATCAAACGACCATGCTTCACGTTCGCCAAAAACATCTTTTATAAGGTCGGATGGCGATATGCTTTCTTGTAAGAGGATATAATCCCACTTCACCGAGATGTCATAAAAGTTCTTCTCGATAAAACTCCGTAGCATATCAACCGAAAAAATCGTAAAAGCATATAATTCATCAGAGAACTTATTGTAGAAAGCATCAATATAAATGCATGGCGAATTCATCTGCTCCAAGTACATACGAACTAAATTAGATACATCTTCACCGTACACATAAGCCCTGTCGTCAAAAACCAAAGCTTCGTTAGACAGAACATAGTAAAGCCTGTCCGCGGCATATTGGAACTCCTTGCCGTATTCATCGGCATAGTAGTTCTTGAAACGCTCAAAATCAATGCTTGACGACATTCTGAATCCGTTCTTAAACTTATCTGCTACTAGACCTATGAGTTTTGATTTTTCGTCAACACTAATTAAACTGTATCCATCGACTTGAGTTCGTGATAAGGCGATAATTCCGGTTTGTTCAGTATCGTAACCCAAGCACAAATATGTGCCGTGGTTAATACGCTTGAATAACTTCGGTTGACGATTACTCAGGCCTATCTCGTAATCGGCAGGAAGAATAGAATATTCGTTATGCCCATACTTTGCAGAGATTTCCTCTACAATCTCCATTCTTGTTTTGGTTTCGCCTTTGTAATTGTTCGAGAACTCAATCAAAGCCTCTTTGACTGTAGTTCTACGTGTGCGAGTATATGCGTTCCTCACGTTGCCTCTATCGAAACGCACAACTTCTGATTGCAAATCACACTCTACAACTTTATAGCCAGCCGCCATCCAAGCACTGGCAAAGGGGTGGCTATCCGAATTAGACCAGTACGCACGATGCTGATAGGCTGACGGAGGCAGACCGCCCACTAACTCAGCAATTTCAGAAAATGTCATTTGGATACTGTCACTGTCATTCTCTGTAAGCCAGAATTTCAGCAGGTCGTATTTGTTCCCATTGCCACTTTGCTGCTGAGTATATTCTAATGGCAGAGTTTCCGCCGAACCGGGATGAATACTGGATTCATCCTGCAATCCGTTAGACAGCGGGAAGTAAATCAGTCCGAACTTGTCAGGTGAAATGCTAACCACTTCAGTGTACTCCTTGCTCCCAGCCTGTCGAGAGCCTCTGTCATTGTTTTTTCTTTCAACGAAACATTCGTGGCTTGACTTAAAAATTCTTCTAAGCATAGCTGCAACAGGTGAACTTGCACTGTAACGGACTTGTAATTGTTTCCGCAAATCGTTTGAAAAACCAACATTGCTTAAGGTGGCTGTATAATCGATATCAGCAACCTGTAACGTTATTCGGCGGCTGTTTCCTCGCAGTACTTCTCCGCCAACATTTGAGCAAAACTCATCGACAGCAGTTTGAGGAACTGTAAAGCCATAGTTAAGAAGCGACCAGTCCACCTCTTTCCTGAACACCAACCGCGTTATGGGTGGGGCTTGCAAAGAAACATCAGTTTCTCCCGGCACAACATCCTGCGGTATTAATGCCGGCACGTCAACCGGTGCTTCTAAGTTACCTTCTTCATCTGAAGCATCTGCTTTCCATGGTTTCTGTTCTAAGAAACAAAGGTACAGTTGCCAAGCCAAGACAAAGACCTTATAGGTATTCCTGTCTATAATAAGAAGAAGTATTGCTTCTTCAAGTTTATTGTATATTGGTTTAAAAGTATTGAAGTTTTGATACTCCCAAAGGCTTCGCATAGATATTTTTTTGCGTACAGCATAATCCGAAATTCTATCCATACAGGACAAGATAGCTTCAGTCGAGTATATTTTTGCGTTTTCTTTATTCAGCCATTCACTAAAACTTTCTCGCATTGAAACGGACGCAAAGGAAGCTTGTTCTTCAACAGGTGGTGAAGCAATATTTAAGCGGTCTTCTGTAGCCATTCCTCGGTCTCCTTTCATCACTGTATTCCTTAACTATTGTCTGCGATTTTTCTCCGCTGCACCGCTGCTTGGAATCCTTTCGTCCACTTCGGATACCTTAAACTTCTATTGGCGCTCTGCCTTATGTGCGTACATACCTTTTTCACTATCGATTGCCCCCCAGATACTGCTTCGACACAATACTCATCTGGTAAAAGCACAACTGTTCAGTAGTCAGACAGCCGATGTAAGGCATAGAAATATCCATCATATTCGATTACTCACTAACACGCCCCGTTAATCCATATTGCCATTGGCGGCTCATTCAATCTCAGCACTCTTGCCGCTGTCTACCCAAGCGTCTACTTCTGAAATCTTGAACTTAAACTGCTTGCCTATCCGACGGTATGGAATAACTCCTTTTTTTATCCAGTTGCGGATCGTATCCTTGCTTACGCCGAGATGCTCGGCAATTTCTTCAAGGCTTGACCACTTTTCAGGTTCGTTAGTCATTTGTTTTCCCTCCTAATGTTGATCCTCAACATAAACCATAATGATATTGTCGTTTATCGTATCGATATTAGTGACCGTCTGATTGATAGTGATGCTCATTTGATAACCTCCTCCGTCCATTCATCATCGGTAGCTTCAGGAAATCGATCAGGGCAAAGTACAACCGCTTATACCTGAAGTCATCATTCCATAATACTGACCGCAATTCAGAGTATTGCTCTGGATTTTGGCGTACTGCTTCGACGGAGAACCAGTAATCCTCGCCAACCTTAGTAAAACACGGGTATTCAAAGATTTCTCGGTTGCTTCCAGGTTCATCAATTTGTTTTCGGCGATCAGCATCCTAGACCTCGACTTGCTTGAATTCGGCGATGATTTCGGGACCTTTGACATGATGGTTACATTTTCGTAGTAGGTCCCATCTAACACTTCATCCTCATCATCAAATGAACCGTTTTCGTTTACATAAAAAAGCTGTGTATCATCAATTGTTTCATCGCCATCGATAAGTTCAAGAAGAGCTTTTACGATGCATTCGTCCTTTTTTGCGCTTGTGCCTGAGTCAATAAAACCTGCAACAAAATCGGACATCGCCGCAAGCACTATGTTGTATTCAGTCTTAACACGACTATTAAATGCTGAAACCTCAGCTGAATCATCAAACGGTAAATATGCACTTCTGGAAATCTTGCACAACTTAAAATCGAAGTATTTCCTTTGAAAGTACCTTTCATTGATAGCGTCGGCTCCATATAGTCGGGAACAACGACTTTTATTAATGCTATAAGCGTGTCGGTATCGGATAACCCGTCGCTTGCCCTTTATAATGTCCTCTGAGCCCCATTCGAGGCTTCCGCGCCTGCAAAAGCATGGTAAAAAAGTCCAGCCGCAGAGCCGCTAATTTTCATTCTTTGTCATTGCTTGACCTCCGTGAAAACTACTAATCTCGCTAACGCTAATAACGCTCATAACTATAGTAGGCTAACTTTACTATCTATTGGATGCTCCTATGAAAAATCGCAGGAGCTTTTTTTGTTGCCTTCAAGTCGGTGTATTTGGTAAGATTGCGCCTAAAGCAATTCATACCAAATACCACTAAATCATTGTATCACACAACTTTCCGGAAACCAATGTCATAAGTGTGGCTTGTCACAAATTTCCTCCTTGCGATTGCTCACAGCACCTCTAATCACAGGAGGAAATCAAATGAAAATCAAGAACAATCAACAGACAACCACTCAACGTTACATCACCATCGACGAACAGCAAATTCCCGTAACCGAAAGCCATATTTATCGCAAACATTTTTAAGTACGAGGCGATCCAGCTTCCCCCAACGACAAGCCAGGTATCCTGAGTAGGACTCATTTGCCAGAGTGCTTTCAGCATTTGCTCAAAGGAAATACGTTCTCAATATCACTTTGGTGTATACCCTTAACACCGGTACAGTCTTCACTGATTCTAGGCCAAAACTGAGGTTTAACAAAAGAATTGAAAACCTTTTCTTGGATTATTCCATGTACGTCAGCAACAACGGCCCCGACTTCAATGATCTCGGGAAACCAGACTCTCGGCCTTCCATATCTCTGGTGCATCGTAAACTCAAAGTCCACAATCAAAAAATCTAACTATTCATACCCCTTTCTATATGAATAGTTAGATTTTTTATTTGTTGAGATCAAATATACCACCAGCCATAGACAAAAATTTGTTGCTGGTTTTTTTACTTCAACGAGATAAAAGGTAATCCATCCACCCAGATCCTCAAATTTCTCATATCATCTTTAACGTACATTTCAAGGGTACTTCTTTCCAAATTAGTGAAGGAATTTTGTCCCTTTTTAGTATTTCTTTTACCATAGGGCTCAGACCGATAAACCGATTTACCTGGTTCTATTTCCATTTTAAACCCGTTTGGTACATTTTCTTGATCCATTTGCATATCAAGACCGAAATATGCACCTCCATAACTATCCTTTGCATGACCACTGCAACAAGCAAATGTTAAATATCCCTTTTGATTCAATTTCAGAATCACATCTAGAATCTGTGTATCAATCTCATCTACCCTACGAATAGGAAAACAATTACGACAAAACTTTATTCCCTTTCTGTGGACAGTCCAACAGTGAGTGCATACATAAGTTTTATCATCCATTTCCGAGTTTATGCAATCAATTCCCTCGTCCGATATAATACTGCTTTCCTTGTCAGCCCTTAACAATTGGTCAATTTCCGCTCTTTTAGCGGGCACAGTATAGTATGTTGCGCCTGGGCCATAGGGCCCCTCTGCATCTCTACTATCCTGTCTTATATAGCCCATATCGATCAATTTTTGAATGAATGGATCCATAATTATTAATTTATGGTGAAGAGCATTTGCTAACATAAAAACACTTTCACGCGTTGGGCTACTCCTGAAAAAACGTAATGCAGTGATAATATCTTCCTTCTCATCTCGTGGGCCTCGGTCCCTGACAATGGCGCATTGCTTTATCGAATGTAGAAACGCGGATGTTCTATAAGCCTCCGGCAGCAAGGCACCTCCCCGTTTTAGTTCATCTTCATATACTTGGGTGATGGGTCTAAAACCGGAGCAGATGTAACCAGGCTGTGCGGTGTACACCAAAACATGATCATACTCCATATCTCCAACACTCACAGTCACCGTCTCTTTTCCGTAATGCCTGGGATATCCTTCACGGGAATTGAGATAATCCGCTTCTACTCGATCTGTGATTTTGTAAAGAACACCATAGACATGGCCCTTTGGGGATGGGATTATATTGGCGTAGACATGCTCTCCATCCATTGCCAACTTGTTCATCTTAAACTCATAACCCTCCAACCGAGCAATCCCTATTTTCTCAAAACTATCAGCGTAACCACTTGACTGGATGCGTCCTACATAGTCCATACAAGAACCGTAGGCAAAATATAAACGACTCATTTCCTTCTCCTCCTTTGAGATCGTCTCCAAGTGTAGGGAATTTCTCCAACTGTGCTTAATCTGAGTTCCAATTTGATTCAAGGTATCAGGGTTTGCCCAATAGTAAACATACGCTTTCTCCTCTTTACCACTTACGGTTTGAATCTCTTGAACCGTACGATTATATAGATTTCTCGAACTTTCCGCCCCAGAATAGCCTT
>JADQBO010000245.1 GCA_016278585.1 Desulfosporosinus sp. | reverse complement strand
TATGGGGTGGAATTGCCGGTTGGTTGAAGGCACACCTTTCAGTCAATGAGATATTAAGTACGGTAATGCTCAATCAAATTGCTATACAATTATATTTGTTTTTGATACGTGGACCGTTAATTGACCCACAAGAGGTATCTTATGGTACAGGTGTTCCACAAACAGCCTTAATTCCAGAACAAATTTGGCTTAGTCGTCTTATCCCTGGGACTAGGATTCATTCGGGTCTAATTTTTGCGATTGTGTTAGCGATCTTGGTATATTTTTTCTTATGGAAAACTAGTAGTGGATATCGTATGCGTGCAGTTGGTGCGGGACCCGAGGCTGCCCGGTACGCGGGTATTAGAGTGGAATGGTACTTAGTTTTGGCTATGGCCCTAGCTGGTGGGATGGCTGGGCTTGCCGGTGTGGTTGAGGTGACGGGTGTTCATCATCGTTCTTTAGAAGGTTTATCTGCAGGGTATGGGTTTAGTGGTATCGTTGCTGCACTTTTTGGTCGCTTGCATCCGTTAGGGACTATTCCTGCTGCAGTACTGTTTGGGGCCTTGCTTGTGGGAGCGGATATGATGCAAAGAGCTGTAAATATCCCCGCCGCTATGATAATGGTAATCCAAGGATTGGTGGTCTTATTTGTGGTATCGAGCGATTATTTCCTAAGGAATCCTGCCTTTGGGGTGCAATTAAAGGCTAAGTTATTCAGGACAAAAGTAGACGGGGAAGGTGGCAAGTAAATGGATGGAGTCACTAGTTTAGATATTGTAATAATCATACTGGCTACTGGAATCCGTCTGGCTACACCGTTTCTTTTAGCCGCTTTAGGGGAAATGTTTGTCCAACGCTCAGGTGTTTATAACTTGGGTGTGGAAGGAATTATGATGATGGGTGCTTTTGCAGGATTTTATGCAACTCTGCAAATGGGAACTCCCCTTCTGGGAATAGTAGTAAGCCTGATCATAGGGGCGTTAATGGGTTTGCTAATGGCCTTGGTCAGCGTGACCTTTAAGGCAGAACAGGGGATTAGTGGCATAGGACTGTACATGTTTGGCTGGGGTCTCTCTGGTTTACTCTTTCGTCTATACGTTGGAGGGGTTACTTCAATCGAGGGCTTAAAACCAATAACTATTCCTCTTCTAAGTAATATCCCATTCATTGGCCCCATCTTTTTCAACCATAACGGGTTAGTATATACTGCGTTTCTACTAGTGCCATTGACTGGATTCATCCTCTATAAGACGAGTTGGGGTCTGAATGTAAGGTCAGTGGGTAATAAACCGGAGGCTGCTGATACCTTGGGAGTTAGTGTTGTACGGATCAGGTACGAGTGTTTGATTGTAGGCGGTATGTTAGCGGCTCTGGCCGGGGCTTTCTTAACTATTGGCCAGGCTAATATGTACGCTGATAATATTACTGCCGGTAGAGGTTTTATCGCTATAGCCCTTGTTTATTTTGGTCGCTGGAGTCCGTGGGGAATCTTGTTGGGTTCTCTATTGTTCAGTATGGCAGATTCCTTTCAGAGCATGGTGCAGGTGTTGGGAATTGATTTCCCCTACGAATTAGCCGTTATTTTACCTTATTTGATCACAATCATTGCTCTAGCAATCTCCTATGGACGCGTTTGGGCCCCGGCAGCACTAGGCAAGCCCTTCCAGCGTGGAACCAGAGGTTGATAATAAAAATGAAGGAGGAGAAAAATATGAAAAAGAAAGTTCTATCTGTAATTATGGCTGCCCTTATTTTTTTGGCTTTAACTGGTTGTGGGGCTAAGCCAGCCGCTGATCCAGCACCCCAGAAATCTGACGCAGAAAAAATTCGCATCGCTCTCGTACTTCCTGCAACTGTTGATGATATGGCATGGGGCCAATCCATGGTGGAAGGTTTAGAGGCCGTACAAAAAACCATGGGTGAAGACAAAGTGGAGGTTGCAATCAGTGAAAAACTGGGTAATGCTGTAGACGCTGGTTCCGCTATTCGCCAGTATGCAACCCAGGAGTATGATATTATTTTTGCTCACGGTTCCCAGTACCAAAGTGTCTTAAATGAGATTGCCAAGGATTTCCCTAAAACAACCTTTGCCTATGGCACTGGTTTTGCGACTCAGCCTAACATTTTTGCCTATGATCCCCAAGCTCAAGAAGGTGGCTATCTATTAGGGATTTTAGCAGCAAACATGACTAAATCGGGCGTAGTCGGGATTATCGGTCCAGTAGAATCAGGGGATGCAGTAAAATATAACTATGGTGTTCAGCAGGGTGTGGCTAAGGGTAAGGCTGATGTCCAAACACGCATCGCTTATACTGGCTCCTTTAATGATATCGTTGGAGCAGGTAATCTTGCTAAAACCCAAATGAGTGCCGGAGCGGACATCCTTACTGGCTCTTCTCAGCAGGCTGTAGGAGCCGTAAGAGCTATTGGTGAAACCCAAGGGAATTACTGGCTTTCGACGGACATGGATCAAAGCAGTATTGCTCCTGACCACGTTTTGGCCTCCCAAGTGTACAACTGGGAAAAAGTAGTCAATAAGATAATTGAATTGAGAAAACAAGGAACTCTTGGCGGGCAGCACCTAACCTTGACCTTGGCCGACGGAACCATTGAGTTTAAGTACAACGAAAAATTAGCCGATAAAATCCCGGCAGAGGTTAAAGCTACTGTAGAAACGGTTAAACAGGAGATCATTAGCGGGAAATTAAAGGTGGAATTACCTAAGAAATAACGGGTGAGTATAATGGTTGAAAAGATTGAGCACATGGAAATGTGTGGAATCACTAAACATTTTCCCGGTGTCCTAAGCAACAATAAGGTTGATATTCAATTAAAAACCGGTGAAGTTTTGGCTATTCTAGGTGAAAACGGAGCAGGAAAAACCACTCTGATGAATATCCTTTATGGTCTTTATCAGCCCGATGCAGGCAAGATTTTGCTAAACGGTAAAACGGTCAAGATAAATTCTCCAAGTGAAGCCATTGCATTCGGGATTGGCATGGTGCATCAACATTTTATGCTAGTGCCCACTCTTACCGTTTGTGAAAATGTAATTTTAGGTCTGTCTAAGAAATTCCTAGTGGATCTTAAGATGGCTGCCAAAAGGATTAGGAAAATTACGGAGACCTATGGTTTAGCGATTAATCCCGATGCCTATGTTTGGCAGTTAAGTGTTGGGGAACAGCAGCGTGTGGAGATTATTAAAGCACTTTACCGTGGTGCCAACCTACTAATTCTTGATGAACCTACCGCTGTACTCACACCCCAGGAATCCAATGAGTTAATCCTTTTGCTTAAAAACATGTCCAAGCTGGGTAACTCAATTATACTAATTAGCCATAAGCTCAATGAGGTTATGGCTGTGAGTGATAGGGTCACTGTACTAAGGGATGGTGAGGTATGCGCAGACGTTGAGACCCGGGAAACTTCGCAAGAAGAGCTGGCAAAGCTAATGGTCGGAAGGGAAATGGCTCCCTGTAGAAGGAAGGCCAGTTTTCCCCAGGTAAGATTGTCTTAGAGCTTAAAGATGTTTTGGCCAAAGGTGATAAGGGAACAGACGCTTTGGCAGGAGTATCCCTATCGATTAGAGAAGGGGAAATCCTAGGGATTGCAGGGGTTTCCGGAAATGGGCAGAAAGAACTTGCTGAAGTAATTGCCGGCCTTAGAAAATTAAATCAAGGTAAGATAATGCTAGACGGCCAAGAAAGTACTAAAATGTCACCCGCTAGCATCATCGAGCAAGGTCTGGGCTATATTCCAGAGGATAGAATCCATGTAGGGACCATTCCCTCCTTTAGTATCTGGGAAAACCTTATTCTAAAGGATCATCACAAGCCCCCCTTTGCCAAGGGGTTACTTCTTCAAAACCAGGCAATTATGTCTCATAGTTCATCCCAAGTAGAAAAGTATGGTATTAAAACTCCGAATTTAGAAACTCCTATAGGTCGACTGTCTGGTGGGAATATCCAGCGAGTTGTTTTGGCTAGGGAAATAACTCGTAATCCGGTGGCACTGGTGGCGGCCTATCCGACCCGAGGACTGGATATCGGAGCAACTGAATACTTGCATAGCCAACTTTTAGAGGCTCGTAGCAACGGCATTGGGGTTTTGCTGATATCTGAGGATCTAGAAGAACTGCTGAATGTTTGTGATAACATAGCAGTGCTTTATGAGGGGAAAATTATGAAGGTCATGCCAGTTGAGGAAGCCGATGAACGTATACTGGGTCTGTTGATGGCCGGCATCGCCGAGGACGCTCAGCTGTTAGGCTAGGATGGGTGTTAGTCTATAAAAAAAACTCCTTTAGAAGTGCCGATGGCGCCTCTGAGGGAGTTTTTTTTATATAAGGAGTATCCAATATATTAGACGAATACTAGAAGGTCTCCAGTTTAAAAGTATTAGACTCTGAAATTATCTTGCCCATACTATCCGTTAACTTAAGCTGAATGTCTAGAGCTCCAGGTTTGTTTAAGCTCTTAGGAAGACTTGCAGTCATATAGGTTGGATTCTCAAAATCGGTTTGAACGAGTTGCCCATTGATAAAAACCTTATGGTCTTGTAAGAAATTCTCTCCTTGTATTTCAATAACTGACGTATTTGGAGGAGTAGCACTAACAATAAGCGCTCGCTCGTCACCTAAAACATAATCAGCATTAAATAATGGTTTACGATCCGGTTTTAAGAAATACGCATACTCGTCACCAAAAAGAATGTCATATTGAAGCAGTTGGTAATGGCCAAGTGCGGTTTGAGAAATGTTCTCTTTATTTAAATGCTTCTCACTAATCACGACACTAGAATCGTTTTGTCTGAGGTTATAAAGGAAGTCTGTCGTCGAACTCCCTGTTTTTTTAGCAAGTTCTAATATATATGAACTAAGAAAGTTTGAGGATAGACGAAGTTCCTTTTTGCCACGGGAAAAGTTATCCCAAACGACGATAGGGACGCTATACATACTTAAATAATCTTGGTAATCGATTTCATCGTGAAAGAAATTTGCTTCTTTATAGACGTCTAAGCTTGTCCCAAGCATCGGTAAATGGTCCCCAAAAAATACGACGATTGAGCTTTCGCCTGACTTCTCTAATTCAGTAATTAATAGTTTAAGTGATTGATCGACATCGGAAATAATTTGAGTATAGTTCTCTAAAATGGCTTTGGACTCTGGACTTAAGTTTCCACTTATTTTGATTGAATTATTAGGATTTTGTTCTGTAGAATATGGCCCGTGGGCCTGCATCGAAATTCCATAGACAAAGTCAGGCTTATCGTCCTCTTTATTTCTTCAATAATTTTTTTGGAAAGCTCAGTATCTCTAATATATTGTCCGTTGTATTCTGGCTGATCAAAAAACTCCTTACTAATAAACCTATCAAAGTCAAAATTTTGATAAACATTATTGCGGCCATAAAACCAATTGTCGTAAGTATGAATAGCTGTTGTCTCATACCCCTGCTTTTTTAAAATAGCCGGTAAGGCTTCTATAGGTTTACGAACATATTCAACATAGGGAACCACCCCCCGAGGAAAGAATTGAGTTGACAATCCTGTTAAAACTTCGAATTCAGTGTTAGCCGTACCTCCTCCATAAACCGGAGACAGCATTACTCCACTGGTCTGATTTTTTTGTAGAGAACGAAAATAGGGAATGGGGTCTTCGCTAAAGGAGACCTCCTTTAAGAGTGTGGGGTCCCAAAAAGCTTCACTCATTACGAAAATTATGTTGGGTTTAAAGTTGGGGTCAACCGCATAAGCCGGCGTTGTTTTGTTCATAATCTCTGTGACCAGTGCCTGTTCGTATTCGCCTGGTTTGTCAACTGATAGATTTGTTGTATTTAGGAGAAAGCCAAGCAACATGCCATTTTCGTCGTAATTCATTTTTTGACTCCAATTAATAAGTTGGAGTGAAAAGGTCTTTTCCAGGGAAAAAACTCCCGTGTAAAAGGACAGAAGCATTGTAAACGATATCAAAAAAGCGGTAAGTTTGTTTTGCCAATTAAAATCTTCTCTAGGCATGAATTTAATGGACGCCAAAAGAACCATTGTAATAAGACTAATGACTAAAAGAGGAACGACCTGCATACTACCGCCGAATTCTTTAGATATGTTCAGGGCTTCTTTGCCAAGGATAAGATCCCAAGGTAAAAGAGGCTCTCCTCTTAGAATTAACTTTTGTCGACTTATAAGCCCTATTATCGAAAAGAAAGACAGGAACAAGATACTGATTGTAATATAAATTTTCCGGTTGAAGATATAAAAAAGGTTAATAAACCCAAACATTAGGCCATAGCTGACAAAGAATTGTTTTGGATAATTTATAAGCCAAGAAACAGTACTTGAGAAGTTTCCTCGATAAACGATTTCTAAGACAAATAGCATCAATAACGGTACACAAGTTATTAAGCTGAGGTTAAATAGTTTATTTTGGAATTTAAAGTTAGGAATAGTTTGCGAGATTTTTTGAAGTAACATTTATGCCCCCTAAGACGAGTTTTCTTAAATAACTACAGTATATAGTATAACAAGCCCACGTGATAAATAGAGGATTAAGATGTTAAGAAGTTGTTAAGGTTACTCCAGATAGTATATACATTTTTTGGTGATATCACCAGATGTTTGGGTGTACAACATCTCCGAAATGTCGAAACATTATCACTAGTTTATGGATTTTGTCATACTTCCTTCTATTTATGATTGTTTATTCCTTCACATTTGATACAATAAAAAAGACTATCGAACTATTTGACGCCAATGACAACTGAGATGAGGTGCTTTAAACGTGGGACGTGTTATTTATATAATTTATTTTTTATGTTTAATTGGAGCCGGTTTTTACATGAATGCCTTGTCAATCGAGGACAAGAAAGTTGTTAGAATTGGAGTACTATCTCAAAATGAGGAGCGTTTAGAGAAGTTAGAAGGGCTTAAGGACGAACTGAGCAGCTTAAATTACGAAGAGGGTAAGGATGTTGTTTACGAGGTAATGACTTCCCCAAACAACTATACAGAAATGGATCTACTTGCGGAGAAATTAATAGCTAAGAGATTTGACGTTTTAGTTGCTTCTGGAGCGGGTGAGACTCGTTCGCTGGTGAAGATAGTAGAAAAACTTAACAATCCCCCACCGATTATTTTTATGGGGACTCTTTCTCCGATAGCCATTGGTTTGGTTGAAAACGAGGTATTTCCCGAGACCAATGTTACGGGACTTAATAACTATCACTATGAACTTACGACGAAAAGGCTTGATCTACTCAAACGGTTAATTCCTAATGTAAAAAATGTGGCTGTTCTAGGGGATTCAAGCACTAGTTTTTATCAAGGTTCTCAAGTAAGTCTTAGATACACGGCACAGGAGTTGAACATTAACCTTATGATGTATGATATAAGTAAGGAAGATGATATTTCTACAATTGTTAACGAAATAAGCAAGTCTAGTCAAGCGATCCTTATTATGCCAGGATCCTTGTTAGAGACATATACCGAATCGATTGCAAGTTATGCTCTGACAAAGGGATTACCTGTATTTGGAGTTTACCCTAGTGATGTTAATAAAGGGTGTATCGCTTCTTACGGGACGTCTTATTATAGTCAAGGTGCTCAATCAGCCCATATAGTTCATAAAATTATGATAGGGTATCCACCTAAAACTATTCCTGTTGAAACGTCGGAGAAATTAAGTTTTACGGTTAATTTAGAGGTGGCTCGAAATCTAGGGATTTCTCTTAACGAATCTTATGTAAGTTTTGCAGATGAAGTGGTTGGGCAAGGAGGACCTGAGTGAAAACGGGAATGATGCCTTGGAAGCAGCGTATTAAAGTTAGAGTTCTAGTTTTTGGGATCTTAATGTCAATTATTCCTATACTATTTATTTCTTTAACTACTTTTAACACAGTCAATTACAAGTTTAAAGAGACTATTAGAGAACAAAACTTGCAGAGGGCTACAGTTATTGCTTCAGAGCTCCAGGATTCGATTACAAATATTACAGAGAGTTTGACTAATCTTACCCATGTTAATGCTATAGCCCTGATTGAGAATAACAATAGTGACAAAGAGCAAATATTAAATATTGTCTTGCGTAAAGAATCTTATTTAGAGGATATTAAAATTATCGATAAGAATTTGAAGAGTCTGGTTCAAGTCTCTAGGCGGGAAGTTATAACAGATGACATTCTTAACAAAAAGAATGTCATTGATCCTAAAACTTTGTATAAAGACTATACAGTTAGTATGTTTTTTTCTCTATAGAC
>JADQBO010000012.1 GCA_016278585.1 Desulfosporosinus sp. | reverse complement strand
GATCGATTTCAGGCTCCGCAACCGTAAGAACCTCCGGAAACGTGACTAAGCGATAAATATCCGTTTTATACTCTGTATGTAGAGCTAGGGCGAGATCATTCAATGTCTTATCATACGACAGTGCTAAATCAATGTCAACCTTCCCCAATCTCTTTCGTTCTTCGGTTTCCACCGCATTAAGATGTACTTCAATTCGGCCCCGCTGGAATTTTTCTTGTAACATTTTACGTATGCGCTCTTCGAAACTGCTAAAGTTACGTGACGTCCTGACTACGACTTCCAAGAACCGATGATTCACGGATTTAAGTTCGATCGAAACCTGATAACCATGTCCACTAGCCTCTCCTCGTCCAAATCCAGTCATACTATTAGCCATATACCACCTGGCTAAACAATCAGCCAGGTTATTCACCTCCTATTATTGTAGCTCATGCTTCTTTATAAGCATGTTCCAACTTCTATCTACTATTATAACAGATTATGCCAAATTAGATATCGATCCCAAAACCTCATATTTGATAGGAAGTGAAGGTCAAAAAGAAATAAACCGCAGTCACCTGCGGTTCACTCATAGCCCTTGGATCGTTAATCTAATTATTTTATAGAGAGTTCGCAATCTCCTTAAGTCGATTGAATTTCTCATCATCTAATTTTGCCTCAACTAAAGGATACTCTTTACCCAGATAGTTGTATTTTTGCTGACCTAACCGATGATAAGGCAATAGTTCATATCGAACATTAGGTCGACCTTTTAGGAAATCAACGATCGCCTGTATATCCTCTTCCGAATCGTTGAATCCAGGAACCACCGGGGTTCGAACTAGGATAGGCAAGTTAGGAAATTCCATACATACTTTTTCGAAGTTTTCCAAAATAAGGTCGTTTGAGACGTTGGTAAACTCCTTGTGTTTTTCCGCGTCAATACACTTGATGTCCATAATTAGTGAATTAAGGTGTTGGCATACCTTGGCAAATTGTGCCCAATCTGCGTACCCACACGTTTCTATCGTAGTATTAATTCTTCTGCGTCGAGCAAGCTTTAAAACCTCAGTGATAAACTCAGCTTGCATTAAAGGTTCTCCACCACTAAAGGTTAAGCCACCGCCAGATCGAGCATAAAAAGCACTGTCTTTCTCTACGGCTTGAATGATTTCCTCAATACTTGTTTGTTTTCCAAAGACTTCGAGTGCTTTAGAAGGGCATGCATCTGTACAAAGTAAACATTCCTTGCAAAGTTCACGATCAATTGTTATTTTCTCATGTTCTTCTTGATCTTGCTTGATTGCACCATACAGACAAACTTCCGCACATCTCAAGCATTTATCGATTCCAATACACTTACTAGGGTTATATCCTAATTCCGGCTGCATTAACTGAGATTCGGGATTACTACACCACTGACACCTTAAAGGACATCCCTTTAAGAAAACGATCGTTCTTATCCCCGGACCATCATGAACTGAATAGTGTTGAATATTAAACACATTTCCATATTTATTTTTATCAGATACAATAGTTTCCTCCATAGTTGCCTCCTATTACCGGTGAATGTAAGTCCTGCTTTGAAAGCAGGACTTACAAAGATTCGATTAGATCGCACTGTGCTCCGTTCTAGCAATGATATCATCTTGTAAATCAGAGGACAGCTCTACAAAGTATGCACTATATCCGGCAACCCGTACAATCAGACCGCGGTATTTTGAAGGATCTTTTTTCGCAGCAAGCAACGTTTCTTTATTGACAATGTTAAATTGTAAATGCCACAATTTAAGATCGCACCAAGTCCGGATAAAGGATACTAACTTTTCAGTTCCTTCTTCTTGAGCTACACAAGATGGGCTTAACTTAATGTTCAATAGTCTAGCCGCACGATTTCTAAAGTTATAGTTCTTCGAGTTAAAGTTTGACATTAAAACTGCTGTGGGGCCATTTACATCTGCACCATGGGATGCTGAAGATCCATCGGAAAGAGGACTCCATGCTTTTCTACCATTGGGTGTCGCACTAACAACTTTACCAAAGGGAACGTGGGAGGTGAAAGGTACTAGCCTTAGATCTAGATGGACACCAAGCTCTTTTGAGTATTGTTTTGTGAATTTAAGGGCTTCCCTATCTACGTCTTTAGCAATAGTATCAGAATAAGATTCATTGTTTCCATACTTAGGTGCATTGATAAGCATTTCTTGAATCGCTTCGTAGCCTTCAAAGTTACTCTTCATAGCTTCGACGAGTTCAGACATGGTTAATTTTTTCTCTTCAAAGACCAGTTTTTTGATTGCAACTAAAGAATCTACAACTGTACCATACCCCATTAATTCGAAGTAACCTAAATCAATGCCGCCCTCGATTTTTGGAGTATGCAGATCCTTACATGTCTCCATGCAGAGATCATGCATCAAGGAACCAAATGGAGTAGCAAAATGATTGGGGCGCATATTGATAATAATATGTTGTTGGATGAAAGCATGTTTCAGGAAGTTCGTTTGTTGTGCGAGATAGGCATTCCAGAACTCATCCCAAGTTTTGAAGTTCGTTGGATCCCCTGTTTCAAGACCAATCAAATCATCCCCGAATTTGAGCATTTTTCCATTGTATAGAGCTAACTCTACGGCTGCTGCAAAATTTACATACGGGTTACCACTAGTATAGGTATCACGGTTCGGCATTCTACATTCGGCACACCCAGATACCGCATAGTCATAAGCTTCTTCAAAGCAAGCGCCTTTAGAAAGCAAGAGTGGAACCACTTCCTCATCATTGATGAGTTTAGGGAAACCTGTACCTTCCTTAATGGTTTCTGCTACTTCATATAGATAGCGTTCTGGAGCACGAGTATGAACCCGAGCAGCGAGGTCAGGGTAATTAAGAGGAAATTCTTGCTTGGATTTTAAGAAGATATAGGTCAGATCATTAGTAGCATCTAAGCCATCTGGGGTTTGACCACCAACGGTAACTGCTTCCCAGTGAGCATACCCTTCATTAAATGCACCACCGGTTGGAGAAAGATAGAGGTCGATGAACTGAGCCATCGCAACCCACATGCACTCGAGTAACTCTGTCGCTTGAGCTTCGTCGATGCGACCTTCTTCAAGATCCTTCTTATAATAAGGATAGAAGTATTGGTCCATCCGACCGTTGGAAATAATTGTACCCGTCTTTTGCTCAATTCTGGAGAACATTTGGGTAAACCACTGAGACTGAACAGCTTCACGGAAATCACGAGCAGGGTTTTCAGGTACCCATTCGCAACGGGTTGCAATATCCTGTAATTCCTTTTTCCTTTGTGTATCTGTTTCCTTATTAGCCATCTCAGCAGCTAATTTGGCATGTCTTTTAGCCCAAAGAACTATAGCATCACAAGTGATAATGACAGCTTCTAGGAAAGGCTTTTTCTCCATGTTATCCACTGGGCTCATAGGATCAAGAGCCTCAAGCTTTTTCTGAGCGTCTTCTTTGATTCCTTTAAAACCTTTTTTCAGGACCTTTTCATAATCGTGAACCCACTGAATTGAGGAACGAAAGGTTGCTGTTTCATTGACAAGGAATCTTGAATTTAAGGGGTTTTCAGGGTCATAAGTCACTTTAAAGGTGTCCTCTGGGAGAGCTTTTGCTAAATTCTCATGGAACGTTTTGCCCTTCCAATACGGAGCAATTTCTTTAATAATCACCTGAGCATCTTCTGGGGTGACGTCAAATGGAGACTCAACCCTATTCGGGAGTTGTTCTATAGCAATATCCAGGAAATCCCCATCTAATTCCGGAAAGAGAATCCCATACCGACCTTGATAACCAGCTCTACCAACAAGGAGTTGATGATCATCAATATAAACGGTCATGTTTTCTGCAGTATGCATTAAGGCTTTAGCCCACCTTAAAACAAGGGGCTGACCTTCAGTCACCATAAAGGATTGAGTAAAGTATTTAGCTCTTTCTACGTCAATTTTAGGACGAAGATCTTGGAAACTGGTTAGTATTTGAAAGACTCTTTCCCGGCCTTCGAAATTCTTTTTGCCCAGTTGGTCCTCTTGGATTCTTTGCTCATGAGGGGATAATACGTTACAACAAGATTCCATAATATATTGCCTCCTATTATTAGATTGATGCCTAATTTTTTAGACACGTTTATCAGATTCAAACTTCAAAGGATTTTAAAGATAATCTCAATTATTGGTTCTAGTTTTAACGGGTTGGGATTACTTAATAAATTCAGTCAAGAACAATGATATAGACGGAACAAAGGTAACTAACAACAATACAACAATCATAACTAGCACGAATGGAAGAACAGCTTTGGAAATGTCTTCAATTTTCACTCTGGCCACGCCACATGCTATGAACAAATTAACACCCACTGGCGGTGTGATAAATCCAATGGACAGGGCTACCACCATGATGATACCGAAGTGGATTGGATCCACGTTAACTTGAGTAACGATTGGAAGTAAGATTGGGGTTAGGATGACAATAGCCGCTATGGCTTCCATGAAAGTTCCAATCCAGAGTAATAGCGCCAGGATTAATAAAAGAATTACAAATTTATTATCAGTTAAAGCCAGCATCCAAGCAGCTATTTTCTCCGGTATTTGTTCAATGGTGAGAATGTTACCAAAGATAGTTGCCATCGCCATCAGGGCAATAATAATTGCCGAAGTGCTGCATGATTCAATAAAACAGGAAACAATATTTTTTAAGTTAATTCCTTTATAAACGAAAATACCAACCACTAAGCCATAAAACGCTGCCACAGCCGCTGATTCCGTAGGTGTCATTAGTCCAGAATAGATACCCCCTAAAATAATCACCGGAACCATTAAGGCCCATTTGGCATCCCAAAAAGCATTCATAATGCTTTTCGAAGTTCGCTTACGCGATTCACCTTTCCAGCCATTCTTTTTAGAGTACCAATAACTTACACCCATCAAGACAATGCCTGTTAAAACGCCTGGTACAATGCCGCCCATAAACAGCTTTCCAATAGACACCTGGGCCTGAACACCGTATACCACAAAAGGATTGCTGGGAGGGATCATCACGCCAATCGCTCCGGCAGCAGCAACGAGTGCTGCAGAAAATGATTTGGAATAACCTCTTTCCACCATAGCTGGAATGGTTAAGGACCCAATGGCAGCCACTGTGGCTGGTCCAGAACCACTAATGGCGGCAAAGAACATACATGTCGCGACGGTGGCTAACGCCATACCTCCAGTAAAGGACCCTAAGAGTTCATCGGCCAAGGCTAAAAGTCGCTTGGATAATCCCCCTGCACCCATAAAAACACCAGCGGCCACAAAAAAGGGAATCGCCATAATCGGGAAACTATCAATGGAAGTAAAGGCAATTTGGGATACATATTCTATTGGCATTGTTCCCGCAGAGGCGATCGTAGCCAAAGCTGACAGGCCTAAAGCCATAGCAATGGGGACACCAATGAATAAAAAGAGAATAAAGTAACCAAACAGCCAGATTATCGCCGGAAGATCCGAACCTATAAAAAGAGGAATAAAAATGATAATACAAAAGAGAACTCCCCATAATGTGTCTTTTATTCCGGTCTTCATAATTTGCTTCACTAAATCCTGGATGCACCTTAGGGCCATTAGGCCAAAACCAATGGGTAAGATCAAATAAGGAATTAGAAATGGGATTTGAAGTGCCGGTGAAGTTTGGGGAAATTCCATCATCATTTTTAGGTGATCGATCCCCATTACGAAAACTACTGCAGATAAAACAAGACAACAAATATCTACAATAATCCAACTAACTCCCTGCCAGCGTTCCGAAAGTTTATCGTAGATTATGTCTACCCGGATATTACTACGGTTTTTAATAGCTAGCGGAATCGCCAAGTAAGATATCCAAATGAAGATAAACCTTGCCATTTCCTCTAACCAGACTAGTGTACTTCCTTCAACAAAAGTAGAAATTACATACCTATGCACAGTTTGATAGGTAATCAGTAAAATTATCGCCAGCAAGCCAACAAATAAGAAAGGTTTCTCGAAATTCTCATCGATTATCTTGAGCCATTTTAACCAACCCGTTGTTTGGTTTGCTTGGCTTTTAGGCAATTCTTGGTTTTCGTTAGAGGTTTTCGACATATATACCATCCTTACCTAACGTTTTTCGTTATGAGACGTGACGGGGAGGGCAGGGAACCCCTCCTCCGTCTATCGTTATATTATTTCTGAGTCTCTTGAATCAGGGTCATTAATTCTTGGGGAATACTATCTGAATATTTATCCCAGAGAGGTCTAGTTAATGTTTTGAACTCTTCTTTTTCTTCAGGAGTCAAAGTGTGGACTGTAACCCCGGAATCAATAAACTTTTGTTTGGCTTCTACTTCTAAATCGTTAGAGATAGAACGCTGCCAATCTAAGGCTTCCCGGCCAGATTCCACGATAATATCTTGAATATCCTTAGGCAGTTTATCAAAATAGGCTTTGTTCATATAAAGTAAGTGCATACTGTAGTTATGGCCAGAATCAATAGCATATTTTAAAACTTCAGCGTGTTTTGCATCCCAGAGTAAACCAAAGGTATTTCCTTCACCATCAACGGTACCTTGTTGCAACGCGGTATAGGTTTCTCCCCAAGCGACAGGAGTGGCACTCATACCTAAAGCTTCAGCCACGCCAACTTCAACCGGCGAATCAGTCGTTCTGACTTTTAAACCTTTAAGATCAGAGGCCTTGGAAATTGGTTTCTTTGTGGTCACAAAGTTGCGATATCCATACTCACTATACATAATTGGTTTTAATCCAATATTTCCGGCAACCTTATCTAAATACTTCCCTAATTCACCCTCGTCCAAAGCGGCGTATAAATTCTCTTGATATTTGATGTCCGTAATGTAGGGAAGATCTAAAGCCATAAATTCTCGAGAAAAGCTAGCCATGTTTGGAGATGAACTGGAGGCCATTTCCAATGTCCCCTTTTGCGTAGATTCCAAGGTTACTCGATCGCTGCCTAAGGTGGCGCCGCCAAATAATTTAATCTCTACTCTTCCATTAGACTTTTGTTCAACTATTTCCTTGAACTTTTCGTAACCTAACGTGACGTTATTTCCAGGTGCCATTGGGTGTGCTAAACGAATAACGATTTTTTCTGCATCCCCCGTTGAAGGTTTATCCCCGCTCTTACTTCCACAACCAACAAGGGTAAGTGCTACGAGAGATACCACTAGTAGTAAAGATACTAATTTTCGTTTCATTTTATCTGACTCCCTCCAAATATTTTATTTATTAGTGCTTCTAGGAAGATATCCTACTCAATGTTTTTTAAATTGCCTACTCACCTCCTTAAAAGCATTATCACTTAGGTTATGCTCACGTCTGAGTTACGTATTTTTATAATACGAAGTAACGAGAATGGACCCATATTATAAAAAACGTTTTGATAAACTTTGCACTAGTGGACTTATACAAGACCCACGCCAACTAATTCATAATCATGCCATGATACTCGTTATAGGAAGGACAGCTTATTTAAGACTGATAAATTGAAGTAGGGGCGCGTTCTTCCACATGAGATAAATAGTGCAATCGGTTGTATATTTCTATTTGCAAAAGACGTGCCAACCGCGAAATAGCTCGAAAGATAGTTCTCAGTCCCATGGTTCTATCATTCTTGTGCAACTTTGCAACAATATTAGGAAAACTAATAATAGTTATACCGTTTTTCAATAGTTACAGGTGTTGCAGTACTGCAACACCTGTTACCATTTTGCACGTATTTCTATAAAAGTGAATATTTTTTGGCCTTTCTAAAGATTGTTGTCCGATCTACTTTGAACAATTTTGCCACTTTCGCAACGGATCCGTTTACTTCAAGGGAGTTTTTCAGTAAGTTTTTTTCGTAATCACTCATCAACTCATCTAAGGATTTATTTTCATCATTCCTACTCGTTGGATCCGTGTGGATGGCGTCACGGAGCATATAATGGGGTAAATCTGAAACATCGAGTATCTCCCTATCACGAGTAACAATCAGACTTTGAATAAAATTATCCATCTCTCTCACATTACCTGGCCACTTATAATTTTGAAATGCTTTGTAAACTTCCTTTGTGAACGTTACATCTTTTCTGTATTTAGCATTATATTTTTTAAAAAAGAGGGAGGTCAACGGCAGAATATCCCCCTGTCTTTCCCTTAAAGGGGGTATTTGTAAAACAGCAACCCTCAGCCTATAGAATAAATCACTTCGAAAGCGACCTTTGTTAACTTCTGCTTCTAAATCTCTG
>JADQBO010000220.1 GCA_016278585.1 Desulfosporosinus sp. | reverse complement strand
CGAAGGCGCTTTTGACCAGATTGGCAAGTTGCCACCAGAAGAAATTCTAGCCCAGAAGTTAGGGATAAGCAGGACGGTTGTTCGTGATGTCCTAGCTGCTCTAGAAAGTGAGGGCTTTATCACTCGCCGTAGGGGAATCGGAACCATCATTAACAAACATGTGTTAAACGTTCGATCTCGTTTAGATCTGGAAAAAGAATTTCTAGAAGAGGTTGCCGATTGTGGATATACGCCTTCCATAGGTTTTGTTACCCCTACATTTACCCAAGCGGATGAAGAAGCTGCTAAGCGTCTCCTGATTCCTGAGGGTGATGAGCTTATTGTCGTTGAACGGCTCATTTTAGCGAGTGGTAAGCCAGCTATTTACTGTATTGATCATATTCCAATTAACTTGATTGTGGATTCTAGTTATACCATAGCCGATTTAAAACCTCCAATCTTCGACTTCCTTGAACGATACTGTCATTGTGCAGTTGAAATGGATTTGACGAAGATAGCGCCATTTTTAACGAATCAGCATTTAGCCTCAATCCTGGATATCTCTGAAGGCTCTCCAATCTTATATTTAGACGAACTTGGATATGACATTAACCAAAAGCCAATATTATGGTCAAAGGAATTTTACTCTCCAGGAGTTTTTGATTTTACGGTTCTAAGAAGAAAAGTGTGAGGTGTAATAAATGAAAGAAAGTGTTGAATCTCTTGCTCAAGAATTAAAGGTAGCTTCGGGCCAAGAACTGGCAGATTTGTATATTACCAACCTGCAAATTTTAGATGTCTTCACTGAGACGGTTTTTCCCGGTTCGATGGTGATTAAGAACGGTAAAATTGTGGCTATTAATCCCACCTGGGAAGTTCAGGCGGAGAGTGTTTTTGATGCAGGAGGACGTTTTGCAGTACCCGGCTTTATGGATGCCCATGTCCACATAGAACCTACCTTATTAACTCCTCAAGCACTGGCAAGTGTTATTGTTCCCTGGGGAACTACCGCTATGTTTGTGGATGCTATGGAAATTGCCAACGTTGCGGGACTACCTGGTTTGGAAGCGTTGTTAAATAATACGGATGAATTGCCATACCGGATTTACTTGGAGGTGTCCTCAAGAGTTCCAACGGCTCCGGGTTTAGAAACTACTGGAGGGGTATTAGGACTTAAAGAAGTCAAAGAACTGTTGAAGTTAGAAATCTCTGTCAGTCTAGGAGAACTGGACCCCTCGAAAATCTTAGGTATCAAGGAAGAGTATCTAGCGAAGGTGTTAAGTGCAAGAGCCAGCGGCAAGATTGCTAACGGGCACGCGATTGGGCTTAATTGGGATCAACTAAACGTCTATGCGGCTGCAGGGCTTTCTGACGATCATGAGTCCGTGACATATGAAGAACTTTTTGAGCGGTTACGTTTGGGAATAAAGGCACTAATTCGAGAAGGTAGCACGGAACGCAATGTTGAGGCTTTAGTTAAAGGCGTTATTGAGAATAAGCTGTCTACTGAAAACTTAATGTTTTGTACAGATGATAAGCATGTTATTGATATAGCGAGGGAAGGGCATATCAGCTACAACATCCAGAAAAGTATTGACTTAGGTATGGAACCTATTCAAGCGATCAAAATGGCAACCGTAAATATTGCCAAACACTTTCGACTGGATCACCTCATTGGAGCCTTGACCCCTGGACGATATGCAGATCTTGTCTTATTGGATAGTTTACAAGAGATTAAACCGATTTATGTTTTTAAGAGTGGAAAGCTTGTGGCGGAACACGGGAAAATTAAACATAAAACTATAGACGAAGTTTTTCCTGATTTTCTAAATTCAACCATAAACCTATCTCCAGAGTTTAAACCTTTAGATTTTGTTATTTCAGCAACAGGAAAGAGTGCTAAAGTACAAGTTATCAATCTTTACCCGGATCAAATTATTAATTTCGGTACTCAGGAGTGGCTAAAGATTACCGAGGGTGAAGTTAAACCGGAGATAGAGGAAGATATTCTGAAATTAGCTGTGGTGGAGAGGTATGGGCAGGACGGTAGAGTAGGAGTCACGTTTGTTCGAGGATTTAACCTAAGATCAGGTGCTCTGGCTTCTTCAGTTTCCCATGACCATCACAATATTGTCATTGTAGGTACTAATGACCATGATATGTACGTAGCTGCTCAGGAAATCGCCCGAAACCAAGGGGGCTTGGTAGCAGTGCAAGATGGTCAGGTAATGGGTGTTCTCCCCTTGCCGATCGGAGGATTAATGAGCCCCTTATCCGCAGAAGAAGTCATGAAACAGCTAAATGTTTTAAATGAGGTGGCAACGAACCTTGGGTGTAATTTGCCAGCACCGTTTATGACCCTGTCCTTTATTTCCTTGCCAACTGTACCCCAACTGGGTCTCACAGATCACGGCTTAATTGATGTCTTGGGGCACAAGGTTATTCCATCTATCCTAGAAATTAAATAGTGGGGGATTAAAAATGACAACCGTAGTAGGTAGTTCATTTCCCAGAGTGGATGCTTTGGCTAAAGTTATTGGACAGGCAGTCTATCCCAGTGATTGTTCGTTCCCTAACATGTTAAACCTTCGGATTGTACGTTCAACACAAGCTCATGCTTTGATCAAGCATATCGATACACAGCATTGTAACGGTATAGAGGGCTTGTATTGCTATACTGCTGTGGATGTTCAGGAAAATAGGTTAGGGAATATTATCAAGGACCAACCACTTTTAGCAGCTGACAAAGTAAGATTCTACGGAGAACCAGTAGCCTTGATTGCCGCTGATACTCCTGAAAAAGCGGACCTCTATGCAAATTATATTAAGGTGGATTACGAGCCCCTGCCGGTCGTTAGTGATCCCCAAGAGGCTCAGAAGACTGACGATCCGCAAATTCATGAAACGGGTAATCTTTTATCTCATATTCCGTTTCAAAAGGGAGATATGGAGAGGGCTTTTCAGCAAAGCTTTTTGATACAGGAAGATACGTTTACTGTGCCAGTGGTTGATCATTTGTACTTAGAGCGGGAAGCTGGAGTTTCTTACTTAGATGAAGAGGGAGTTTTGAATATTATAGCGGGAACTCAGAACCCGTTTAATGATAGGGAGGAAATATCCCGGTGCTTAGGTATTCCAATCGATAAAATAAGGATGCGATCGGCGACAATCGGTGGTGGTTTTGGGGGTAAGGATGGTAACACAGTTCAACTTTTTTTAGCTTTGGTAACATGGAAAACAAAACGACCAGCGCGGTTGGTGTTTTCTAGGGAAGAGTCCCTAAGCTCTTCTTATAAGCGACACGCGGCTAAGATAAAGGTAAAACTGGGTTTAGATCAGTGGGGCTTAATCAATGCCTACCAGGGTACGATCGAGTACGATACAGGTGCCTACGCAGCACTTGGCCCAGCAGTTTTGGGTTTAGGTGTCGAGCATGCAGCAGGCCCCTATGTGATCCCGAATGTTCAGATTGACGGATATCTCTACTATACTAATAAACCACCGGCCAGTGCTATGCGCGGCTTTGGAGTTCCGCAAGTGGCCTTTGCTATAGAGAGTTTACTTAATCGGGCGGCCAAAATCTTGCAAATTGATCCCATAAAATTAAGGCGGCAAAATGCGTTGTTCAAAGGCGCCGAAGGAAGCCTAGGTCAAAAAATGGAACATTCGGTAGGACTTAAAGAAGCCTTAGATAGATTAGAGAGTTCGGAGCTTTGGCGGGAAAAAAGCTTGAATACTGACCCAGCAGTAGGCTACGGGATGGCTGCAGGCTATCTAAGTTGCGGTATGGGTAAGGGAATTCCTGACACGGCTAAGGTTGAAATTCAAGCTTTACCGGGCGGTTCTTATGAAGTAAGAATCGGAACTGTGGAAATCGGCCAGGGCAGCAGCACGTTATTCATACAATTAGCGGCCGAGGAGTTGCACGTTCCCCCGGAACGAATTCGAGTCATTATGGGAGACACAGCCCTTACTCATGACAGCGGTTCGACAGCGGGATCACGTACATCGTATATCTGTGGCAATGCTCTTTTAAAAGCTATAGACAATTTACAGAGACAAAAGGATTTAGGAGTTCTTTATCCGATAGGAGTTGGGGAAGCAGTCTTTCCTGAGGAGAAACATCTTAACTTAGGTATCGGCTGGCCTCACAGCATGTATACCTTCATCGTTCAAGGGGTAAAAGTCAGGGTTCACAGGTCAACCGGTGAAATAGAACTGGAAGATGTCTTTGCTGTAACTGAGGCGGGCAGAGTCATCAACCCAATAGCTCTCGCGGGGCAAATTCAAGGAGGTGTGGTCATGGGAGTAGGATATGCTCTCATGGAGCAAATAGATTTCGGGCAGGGTGTTCCAAAGCAGACTAGTCTGTCCTCTTATTTGGTACCCACCAGTCTAGATTCACCTAACATTGAAGCGGTTAATGTCTCAGCGTATGAGGAATCAGGTCCACTGGGGTTAAAAGGGGCAGCTGAAGTGGGGACGATTGTAATTGCACCGGCCATAGCAGCTGCAGTCAACGAAGTAGTGAATTGCCCAATTTCTGAACTCCCAATTACAGGTCAAACGGTAGCAGACTATCTAGTTAAATCCAGCAAAGGTGGTGGTTAAGGGGAAAGGAAGTTAAATAGAAAGAAGTGGGTGTATCCATAAACAAACTAGAAGAAAAGAATGAGGAGGAATTAAAATGAAAAAACAAGCCAGTGTATTTTTAGTGCTCATGTTAGTCTTTACCCTATTAATGTCTGGATGTGGATCTCAATCCACACCTGCCGGACCTTCGGGAGATAACGAGGTTAAACCATTAAAAGTGGCTTTAATTCTTCCTGGTAAAGTTGATGATGTTTCTTGGAATCAAGCAATGAATGAGGGCATGAAAGCGTTAGAAAAGGATTATGCCGGAAAAATTAAAGTTACTTACTCTGAAAATGTCTATGAAGTATCCAATATTGAGCCGGCATTACGCGAATTTGCATCTCAAGGTTACGATCTGGTTATCGGACATGGTTTTCAATTCCAAGAACCTATTATCAAGGTAGCGGGCGAATTCCCTAACGTAAAATTTGCCTTAGGAACCGGATTCAAGACGTTGGCAAATACTGCGATTTATGATGTTCAGTTGGAGGACGGGGGTTACCTGATGGGAACTCTTGCCGGACTCATGACAAAGACTGACAAGATTGGGGTGGTAGGCGGAGCGGATGTCTCTGAAATTTATCGAGGACATGAAGCCTATAAGTTTGCCGCCAAGAAAGTTAACCCAGACGTACAAATTCAAGAACTCTATACTGGGGATTGGCGAGATGCTGCTAAGGCTAAAGAGGGTGCAATTTCTATGTATGATTCAGGCGCCGACATCATTTGGCATTCAGGGGATGGGATAGGCCTTGGCGTAGTTGATGCTGGCAAGGAGAAGAACAAACTTGTCCTTGGCAATGTAGCTGATCAAAATGTCTTAGCACCAGATAATGTATTGTCCGGAATCGTGTACAATTGGAATCCAGTCTTAAAGCAGATTGTCGACGATATTTTGAATAACAACTTCGATAATCGTGATGACAAGCACTATTGGTTGACTGTGGCTAATGGCGGAGTAACCGTTGCGCCTTTCTATGGATTAGATAGCCAGGTTTCTGCTGATATAAAGGAAAAACTAGAACAAGTCAAAAAGGATTTTGTAGATAACAAGATTGAAATGCCTAAGTTTGATAAGTAATAAATTAATGTAAGTTACAGTCGGGGATGGTTCTTGACCTCGCATAATTGTAACCCAACCCAAGCACTAAGCCTATGTGAAGATGTCTTAAAATGAAGTCAGTATGCAGTGGAACGATGGTAGGGGATCCTCTGCATACTCATGCCTATCGATTTAAGAGTTCAGGAAAGCTATTTAGAAATTTGGAAAGTATATCTTCCAGTGGTATACAGGATGTAGGCGATTATAGTTAAAAATTATCCTTAGCTTATGTGTAGAGGGGGGAAGCAAGAATGGAACCGTCCCCAACTTATAATCACTTTGCATTCTTGTTTCCCCCTGATCCCTCGTGGTCGTTTTTAGGAGGTGAGAAATTTGCAGGAACTAGCTGTAGAAATGCGTAATATCACGAAAGTTTTTAAGGGAGTTGTGGCAAACGACGGCGTGGATTTTCACCTAAAAAAGGCCTCAATCAATGGTCTGTTAGGAGAAAATGGGGCTGGAAAAACCACACTCATGAATATCTTATTCGGCCTTTATCAGCCAGAAAGCGGAGCTATCTCAGTGAATGGCAGTCACGTTGTCATTGATAGCCCGTCCAAAGCTATGAACTTAGGTGTAGGGATGGTCCACCAACATTTTATGCTTGTTCGCCCGATGACAGTTACAGAAAATATCATGTTAGGTCTACCCTCTAAACGGCGACCGTTCTTAGATACAGCGAAAGTCGAACAGGAACTAATCGAACTCTCACAACGATATAACCTTAAAGTCGATCCTAAAGCCAGAGTGTGGCAGCTTTCCGTTGGCGAGCAGCAGAGAGTTGAAATCCTCTCTACCCTTTACCGTGGTGCCAAAATTCTAATCTTAGATGAACCAACGGCAGTCTTGACTCCTCAGGAAGCAAATCACCTCTTTGAGGTTCTACGGATCATGCGCAACGATGGAAAATCAATTATTTTGATCAGTCACAAATTGGAGGAAGTCTTGGCGATTGCCAATGAAGTCACTGTCTTGCGGGACGGTCGATTGGTAGGTCAAGCACAAGTCACTTCGGAAACAACAAAGCGCGATTTAACTAACATGATGGTCGGTCGGGATGTGTTATTTAAGTTCGATAAGCAGGACTCTGCCCTAGGTAAGATAAAGTTAGTTGCTGAGGGGCTTAGTGTAAAGAACGACAAAGGGCTTATGGCTTTAAAACAAATAAATATTTCGTTACGGGAAGGGGAAGTGCTTGGGATAGCGGGTGTCGATGGGAATGGTCAAAAAGAACTTTGTGAAGTTCTGACCGGTCTAAGACCGTTGTTATCGGGTAAGGTATCTCTGAATGGCAAGGACCTCACGGGGAGCAATCCAAAGACATTCATTAAAACAGGTATTGCTCATATTCCTGAAGATCGTCATAAAACCGGATTGGCCATGAAATTTTCTCTTAGTAAGAATTTCATTCTCAAAGAGTTTGATAGTCCGCGTTTTTCACGGCGTGGTTTCTTGAATTTTAAATCCATAAGGGAAAATGCTGAGCGGCTCATAGCTGAGTATAGAATTAAAGCTAAGGAACACGGCATTAAAGCTAAGGACCTTTCTGGGGGAAATCAACAAAAGGTTATTTTGGCTCGCGAACTAAGTTCAAAGCCCGAGGTGATCATTGCTAATCAACCTACAAGGGGCTTAGATATAGGGGCCACAGAGTATGTAAGACAAAAACTTCTTGAGGAGAAGGGCAAAGGGGTTGGAGTTTTATTGATCTCAGCTGATCTTGAGGAAATCAGACAGTTATCGGATCGTATTGCCATTATTTATGAAGGGCGTATCATGGGTATTCTCGATAAAACGGCCAGTATAGAACAGATCGGACTCTTGATGGCAGGTGTGGAAGTAGAAGGGGTGGGAGTATGCTGAGAGTATGGACTGTAATAAAAGGCATCTTGGTCAGTGTTCTTCCCTCGGTGGTTGCAGTTGCCCTAGCCTTTGGTGTGGGTGCACTTTTACTTCTGGTTGCTGGCAAACATCCCGGTGAAGCCTTTTTAACTCTATTTATGGGCGCTCTGGGTTCGCCAAATCGTATAGCGGAGACGTTAGTGAGGGCTGTTCCTTTAATGATTTTGGCTTTAGGTATTTCAATTGCTTTTAAGAGTCAGATTTGGAATATTGGTGGAGATGGCCAGTTTATGATGGGTGCTACTTGTGCAGTATTCGTTGGTCTTAACCTTAATTTACCGCCAGTACTTTTATGGCCGGTTACCTTCTTGGCAGCCTTTTTAGGAGGAGGCTTGTGGGGAGGGTTAGCAGGGTTGATGCGTGCTAAATTCAATGCCAATGAAGTTATAACAACCCTAATGCTTAACTATATCGCTATGCACCTTTTATCATGGCTGATTAGGGGACCGATGATGGATCCAAATGGACAGGGATTCCCACAAACTGCCCTACTCGCAAAATCTTTGCACTTGCCCATCCTTTTTGACGGGACTAGATTGCATTTTGGTTTGGTTATTGGCCTACTAATTATGGTAGCAGGATATTTCTTTTGGCGAACGACTGTTGGTCTGAAAATCGAACTGGTAGGGGAGAGCGAACATGTAGCTCGATATTGCGGTATACAGGTTCCGAAAACCATCATCTTGACAATGTTTATTTCGGCAGGTCTTGCTGGAATTGCTGGATGGAATGAAGTATTT
>JADQBO010000243.1 GCA_016278585.1 Desulfosporosinus sp. | reverse complement strand
GCCGTTTGGCGAAAGTCTCCACTGGAGACTTTCGTATCGCCAGGTAACAAGCGAAAAGCTACCTCATAACGAGGTAGCTTTTCTGTGTCTAATCATTCTGTAAAATTGAGAAATATCTTGGGCACGGGGTCCACCCGTTCGGATCCACATTGCAGGAGTTTGCGTCATAGGTCGCAATGTGGCGAAAGTCTCATCCGGATTGTCGGGGGGACGGGGTTATTGACAACATTAAAAAGTTGTCAATAACCCCGTCCCCCTGACATCCTAGGTGACTTTCGGGCGAAGGTAAAACAATAAATCACCTCAAATTTGATATGTAGTTAATTAGGGACACGCTAATGTTTTAGTATTCCCGTGTACTCTTGAAAAATTCAGTCTGTTTCCTGGCTTTAGTTAAGTCCGATAATTGGCCACCAGAGTAGTGAGGTGATCACCGTAACAATCAATGAGGCTAAAGTGAGCCAAAAACCAGCTCTTAACATATCTATAGGGGTGTATATTCCAGTAGTATAGGTAACAACACTGGGAAGGGTTTGGACTATGAGAAAAAAGCCAAATAGTGTCGTGATATTTATGGTCATGGCGACTAAGAGAGGATTTATTCCAAGCTTTAGTGCAATTTGTAGCATGATAGGTACTAAAGTTAATACGACCGTTGAAATGTTTGTAACAACAAGGTGGTAAAAATGAGTGAGCATGATAAGTAGAACTACTACTAATAGTGGGTTAGATAACCCTGTTTGTAGTACAGGAAAGGATAATAGTTTCCCAGCTAAGAAGGCTGCGGCACCTGAGTTATTAAGGGCGGAGGCCATAGATAAGCTGGCCCCTATCATAATGACGGTTCCCCATTCAATGTCTTTTAATTTATCCCATCCAATTATCCCAATACCAGGTAAACCCATGAGAACTGTAGCTAGAATTGCTGGGACTGCAGTGGGTAATCTATGAATCGACCCAGTCATCCACAAACCCACTGTTAGGGCAAGAATTATGAGGCACTTCTTTTCTTGAGTTGATAAATGTCCTAATTGCATCAGTTCGGTACGTAACTGATTAATCTCTAATCTTTCTGTTTCTGGAGGAAATAGCTTAGGAAGGACCAACCAAGTAATGGGGATCATGAATAACCAAATTGGCCAGGTAATCTTTAACCAAGTAAAATAATAGATCTCTTGCCCCAGGATATTTCGTAAGAGATCTGCTGTTAATACATTAGCCAGAGCAGCTGGTAGTAAACCAACACCACTAATACATGCTCCAAACGTTAGTCCAAGGATTAATAGCTTTGCAATATTCGAGTTCTGGGAGAGTTTCATCGAAATTATGACTGCCATAACCGCAGGCAAAAGAAGCGTTGTCCGTACCGCTGTTGCAGGAATAAATAAGCTTAATATCTGGGGTGCTATCAATACTCCCAGCAAAACTCCATGAATACTTCCTCCAAATCGAATAAGGGAGTAATTTGCAAACCTTTTTCCTAAAGTGGTGCTATTTACTCCTTGTGCCATCATAAATCCGGCCATGATTAAAAAGGTAGACCCATTGGAAAAACCAACTAATGCAGTATCTAGGGAGGTGGCATTAAGGATGGGGAGAGCAGCGATTACCAAAAGAGAAGTCAGCGCCAGGGGGATTGGTTCTAGTACCCACAGCCAAACTGAGGCTGCAGTAATTCCTATGGTAGCCTTAAGAGACCAGGAAAGATCCTTAGGGAGAATGGTGATTATTAACAAGAAGATAGCACAAGCGAATAATAACTCAAGATAAACTCGTTTTTTTGGTTGAGGGTTCGAGTTAAGCATAATTCGTACCTACCTACGCTAAATCACATTATTCAAATATATATTTATAATAGTTTATCATTTGTTTTACAAGTTAGCGTTTTTTGACCATATTGGTTTTAACATATAATCATATTTTTCATAATATTTGGAGAAAAATTCAAAAAGTATCGAGGTTATATTTAAAGGGAAAAGCCTGACTTTTGTCGAATTAAATATTTATTTGAAACGTGGAGGAGGACAAGTGGATATAATGCCAACGATAGCCTAAAAATAAGACTTTTGACATCTATAGACGAAATACTCAGTCATTGACTTTATGTTTTAAAGTATAGAAATGGTGGTGTTTAACTTGGATAAAAAACAACGCGTGATTCAAGAATACGTTCCAGGAAAGCAAGTTACTATGGCACATATTATCCCGAACCCACAAGGGGATATTCATGAGCGATTAGGGATCGTGACAACAGGAGCCATTGGGATTATGACGATTACCCCCAGTGAGGCAGCGATTATCGCTGCGGATGCTGCAAGTAAAGCCGGAGATATTGAACTTGGTTTTTTAGATCGCTTCACAGGTTCTCTGGTAATTACAGGGGATGTTTCCAGTGTAGAAGCAGCTTTACGTGCTGCTGTTAATACTCTTGTTAACGTTTTAGGATTTTCATCGGCTGAGGTGACGAGAAGTTAATGGGTAGAATACTTCTTATTGGGGGAATTGGAGCGGGTAAAACCTCTATAAAGCAAATGCTTATGAATGAGCAGGTTAGCTATCAAAAAACACAGATGTTAGATTTTTCTCACGTTTTTATTGATTGTCCCGGTGAATACCTTGAAATCCCTCGCTTTTATCATGTTTTGATTGATGCGAGCCATCAAGTTTCAGAGATCTGGGCACTTCAAGATGCTACGAAAGAAAGATCGTTTTATCCACCAAAATTTTCTAAGGTTTTCCGCAAACCCGTTATTGGGATTATTACGAAAGTGGATTTACCAAAGGCCAATATTAAACGAGCGAGTTCTTTCCTAAATTATGCAGGAATTGAAGAACCCTTTTATACAACATCCGTTATGAATAAGGACGGAGTGGCCCCTCTGCGCATGCGATTGAGAGAGTTAAATGAATTATATAATGATTAGAGATTATGTATTGAAATACGCAGCTCTAATCGAAGAAGAAACATTACAAACTGTTCTGGGGACATTGACACGTAATAGTATACGTAGAAATTATCTTCACTTTTTCAAACTTATACGTTATCATCGTAATCCGTTTCTTGCCCTAACCTTAATTCAGTGTTACCATCGGGGCAGGTCTGCACATCCTTAAGCTTGCGAACAATAGTACGACTTTTACGAGTTGCAGTATCAATGGTGTTGCTGGCTTCTTGAAGTTTTTTCTGAGTTTTTTCAAGGATTTCTACAAATTTACCGAATTCTGTTTTTACCGCGCTGAGTAAGTTCCAGACTTCGCTAGAGCGCTTTTCTATGGCTAAAGTTTTAAAGCCCATTTGTAGGCTATTAAGAAGAGCGGCTAGTGTGGTTGGTCCAGAAATAGTAACTTTGTACTCCCGTTGGAGAAGTTCACAAAGACCAGGTCGGCGTAACACCTCAGCATATAATCCTTCGACGGGTAAGAATAAGATGCCAAAATCGGTGGTGTTAGGGGGATCAATATATTTATCTCTAATCGTTTTTCCCTCTAGCTTTATGCGATTTTCCAGAGACTTGCCCAGCTCTTCAATGCGTGGGAGGTTGGCTTGATCTTGTGCTTCGACTAACCGTTCATAATCTTCAATGGGAAATTTGGCATCGATAGGAAGCCATATAATACTGTCTTGCCCGTCTCGAGCGGGGAGCTTAATAGCAAATTCCACTCGGTCGTTACTCCCAGCTTTTGTTATGACATTACAAGCATATTGTTCAGGAGTGAGGATTTGCTCTAACAAGCTACCGAGCTGAATTTCGCCCCAAATTCCGCGGGTTTTAACATTGGTCAGGACTTTCTTTAAGTCTCCAACGCCAGAAGCCAAGGTTTGCATTTCTCCAAGTCCTTTATGCACCGCTTCCAATCTCTCACTCACTAATTTAAATGATTCCCCTAAGCGTTGCTCAAGAGTGGCACTGAGTTTTTCGTCCACGGTTAAACGCATTTGATCTAATTTATGGCCGTTATCTTGTTGGAGTAAGAGAAGGCGTTCTTCAACAGTTTTTCGCATTTGTTCTAATTTCAGATCATTCGTCTTGGTTAGGGAACCTAACTGAGTTGAGAAAATGTCCAATTGGTTGCGTTGAAGGTTAGCGATTTCTGCCATGCGTGCCAAAACAGAATCGTTAAACGAACTGATGGATTGATTCAGCTCCTCGCGGACTTGCCTAAAGTTGTTGTAAGATTCATTTCTGTTCTTAGTGATTTCCCCATTAACTAGTCGTTCGTTTCGTTCAATATTTTTCTCTAGAGAAACGAATTTACTCTCAAAAGGAACAAAGGGATTACGTGCCGAGCGGATTAATACCAAGATGAGTAAGATGATAGCAATGACGACTAGGATAATTAAGATTAATCCGATCAATAAAGGTTCTGTCATAAAAAATGCCTCCTGAAAGTAGTGTACTTTAATTAATACTTTATCACACCAAAGGGACAAACTTTTGTTGTACCTTAAAAATATTTCTTATAACTTAATAAGTTGCTTTAAGACCCTCCAATATAATTAAGAGACGTACATAAGTTTTCGTTTTGACAATAAATAATCCTTAACTGATACGAAATTTATAAATTTGCACACAATGAAGAATTTCAATTTATCAACCCTCTTAATGATACGTAAAAGAGGTCTAATCGTTGACTTTGGGTTTTTTTCATGTTAGATTTATAAAAATAATATGTAATGGGCAGGGGAGCTGGAAAGGCTGGCTGAGATTTAGACCCGATAAAGTCTAAGACCCTTTGAACCTGATCTGGATAATGCCAGCGTAGGTAAGCAGTTTACTCTTTTATGAAATTAAAAGAGCACAAATCTTATTCTGGGGATTTGTGCTCTTTTATTAATTTAGAGAAATGAAGGAGGGGATTAATATCAAAAAAGTACTAACTATAGCTGGTTCAGATTGTAGTGGGGGAGCTGGGATTCAGGCTGATCTGAAAACTTTTTCTGCCCATGGGGTGTATGGAATGAGTGTAATAACTGCAGTCACCGCTCAGAATACCCAAGGAGTCTTTGCTGTACAGGATATATCAAGAGAGGTCATTGCTAAACAAATAGAGGCAATATTTGATGATATTACGGTCAGTGGAGTAAAAATTGGTATGGTTTCCCAAGTCGAGACCATTGAGGCTATTGCGGAGCAATTAACAAACTATTTACCACAAATCATCGTTTTAGATCCAGTTATGGTATCTAAAAGTGGTTACCACTTGTTAAACCCGGAGGCGGAAATAACTCTGATTAAAAAATTATTACCCATAGCGATGATTGTCACACCTAATATTCCAGAGGCTGAGGTTATGACAAAAAAGTCTATTAGCACTTTAAAGGAGATGGAAGAGGCTGCCAAGGCGATACATCAGATGGGGGCTAAGAATGTACTCCTTAAGGGGGGGCACTTAAAAGATGACTCTGTAGACATCCTTTTTGACGGCCGAGAGTTTAGTTATTTTACTTCGGTTAGAATTGCTACTAAGAATACTCATGGCACGGGATGCACACTTTCATCCGCTATCACCGCAAATCTGGCATTAGGACATGGTCTGAATCAAGCCGTTTCTTTAGCAAAAGAGTACATCACAATTGCCATTCAACACTCTTTATCCATTGGAAAAGGTGTAGGACCGACCCATCATTTTTATACACTCTACAATAAGGCAGGATTGCTCTAATGAGTATATCTGCAAAACATAATTTGAGCATGTTTAATTTCACTACCCTTTGGTTTGGAGCTTCAATTTCTGTCGCTGAAATTTTGGCAGGTGGACTGTTAGCTCCTATGGGCTTTAAAATGGGGGTTTTGGCGATCCTTCTTGGACACTTGGTTGGAACAACACTTTTGGTGTTGGGAGGAATCATCGGGAGCACTGAAAGAATCCCGGCTCTGGTCTCGACTCGAATTTCTTTTGGACAATACGGTTCCTATATATTCTCCGTTTTGAATGTTTTACAATTATTGGGTTGGACTGCCGTGATGATTATAGCCGGGGCCCGGTCAGTTAACCATATAACTAAAACCTTATGGTCGTTTGATCATCTAACGCTTTGGGGCCTAATTATGGGGGCCTTTATTATGATCTGGGTTTGGCTTGGAAAAGATACGGGATGGAAAAAGGCAAACCATATTGCTGTTGTGTTATTGTTCTTGTTGACGATTATCTTGAGTATTACTATTTTCGGCAACCATGAGCTGTTGAGTAAACAGGTCACTGGAGATATGTCCTTTGGCTTAGGTATAGAGCTAGCAGTGATTATGCCCTTATCCTGGTTACCACTGATCTCCGACTATACACGATTTGCTAGGTCAAGGCGAGGCAGTGCCTGGGGCAGCTGGCTGGGATATTTTTTTGGTAGCAGCTGGATGTATATTATTGGATTGGGCACAGCCATTATCGCCTCGGATGCTGACCCATCCGCAATGTTACTGGCCGCAAATCTTGGCATAGTAGCTTTGGGAATTATCGTCCTTGCCACGGTAACAACTACTTTCCTAGATGCGTATTCAGCTGGAGTAACAGTTATAAACATCTTTCCAAAATTGAATGAAAAGACGATTACCTTGATTATGGCTGGGATTGGAACCGGGCTGGCAATAGTCGTAAATATCGAACAATATGAACATTTTCTTTATGCAATCGGATCAGTTTTTGCACCCTTGTTTGCGATCTTGTTAACAGATTATTTCCTTCTAAATAATAAGAAAATTAAATCCGAGCTTTTGGTAAACTGGGGTACGCTTGTTCTCTGTGCAGGGGGTACAGCTTTATACTATCAGTTCATTAAATTTGATTTTATTATGGGTGCTACGATACCAGTTATTCTGATTATTAGTATTGTACATTCTATAACATGGAGGTTTACTGCTAAATGGAAATACGAGAAAAAGTCTTTACAAACTTAAGGCATGTAAAAGAAAAGAATCCGTTGATTCATCATATTACCAACTATGTTACCGTTAATGATTGTGCTAATATCGTTCTGGCTATCGGGGGTTCGCCCGTTATGGCAGATGATTTGGAAGAAGTGGCAGAAATGGTTGGCTTTGCTTCTGCTTTAGTTCTAAATATAGGCACTCTTAATTCCAGAACGATTGAAAGCATGCTGGTCGCTGGATTACGGGCAAAGGAGTTAGGTATTCCGGTGATTTTTGACCCAGTAGGGGTAGGAGCAACAAACCTTAGAACTAATACCTCAGAAAAACTAATTGGGAAACTAAAACCCGAAGTTATTCGGGGCAATATGTCCGAAATCAAAGTCTTAGCAGGTTTAGAAGTAGCCATTAAGGGAGTCGATTCCCTTGCAGACGAACAAGATGGTTCTATAGTAGCCAAAAAATTTGCCTCTGAATTGGGTTCAGTCATTGCTATCACCGGAAAAACGGATGTCATTTCCGATGGGTCTCAAGTTTGTCTACTGGATAATGGACACAAAATTTTAGCGGATGTTACTGGTACAGGGTGTATGACAACCTCCCTTGTAGGTACTTTTTGTGGGGTCAATAAAGATTATTTTACGGCAACCGTGAGTGGAATAATTAGTATGGGTTTAGCTGGAGAGATCGCTCATGCTTCGCTACGTCATGGAGAAGGGATCGGAACATTTAGAGCTAGGTTATTGGATAGTATCTATAATCTTACTCCCGAAATTCTGGCTAAAGAGGGTAAAATCAGATATGAGTAAAGAAACGATGGATTATAGTCTGTACCTAGTCACAGATCGTAAACTTCTCGGAAAACGTGATTTGGTTAAATGTATTGAATTAGCCATTCAGGGAGGGGTTACTCTGGTTCAGCTTAGGGAAAAATCTGTTTCTACCAAAGAATTTTTAAAATTGGCAATAGGTGTAAAAGAGATTACAGCTCGATACAAAATTCCTTTGATTATAAATGATCGTCTAGACATTGCTCTTGCAGTAGATGCCGAGGGATTACACATCGGGCAGGACGATCTCCCTATGCTAAAAGCTAGAGAACTTTTAGGACCCAATAAAATTATTGGAGTCTCTGCTAGTACAATGGACGAAGCTCTCCTTGCCGAACAACAGGGCGCTGACTACTTAGGCGTAGGGGCTGTTTTTAGTACATCAACCAAGACTGATGCCTCGGAAGTAGGGCTTAAGCAATTAGAACTTATTAAGAAATCGGTCTCGATACCTGTAGTAGCGATTGGTGGAATAAGTCACATGAACTTACAACAAGTTATAGATACCGGAATTGACGGGGTTTCAGTTGTGTCTGCTATTTTAGCCCAAGAAAACATTATAATGGCTGCTAAGCTGTTGCGGAAACTTATTAGAAACTAAATTGATAATGTTTGTTGGTTTTAGAAATTGTATTAATAATGAATTGAAATAATAGAACTATTTGG
>JADQBO010000001.1 GCA_016278585.1 Desulfosporosinus sp. | reverse complement strand
AGGTTCATTATCTTTTCAGAAAATCTTGTTGAGTTTTCCTAGACCAGTATACAACTCAAACTCAATTACAATTGGGAATGAGTTTAAACTTTTAAAAATTCTATATTTTACACTGGAGATTAAATTTAGATCGTTCCCAGATTAATCGCCAAGGGTTTTATTACAATTTTTTGAGTGTAAGTATTTTCATTAGTTATAATTTGAAACCATAACAACCATAGTATACAAGAATAAGAATGCTATGATTATACTCACCGAAATAATTGCTCTTTTCTCATCTTCCTTTTCTTCTTCTTTAACAGCAGTATAGTTATTCGATGTATTTAAATAGAAAATAACAGCATTTCCTCTTACGGTGGCATTGGAGTTCCCACTTAATTTTTTGTTTTGGTAATCAATTATATAATTTCTTTGTCTCATAAGTTTCTCTCCTTTGTCTTAACCTCATTTTAACGACAGCGCATTTCCTCCTAATCTTAAATAGATAGTTCTCTAATAATTCAGAATTTCCTGCCTTTTGATTATACTAATTTGCAATAATTTAATTTATTATGACAGGAAACTACTTCACTCTATATAGAATCGCACGATTTACGCTTGAGATATTGTGCGATTTTGATATAATGAAATCATCTAATAGCTTGGACAAGGGGTGAATTTGAATGCTTATTACCGCAACTGAATTTAAAACAAACATTGGAAAGTATTTATCACTCGTTAATGATGAGGAAATTATTATCACAAAAAATGGAAAGGGTATTGCAAAACTCACTCCTCTAAAAGAAGACAAGGTGGAAGTCGTGAAGTCGTTTTTTGGTTCTCTCTCAAATGATATTTCTTTAGAACAGTCAAGAGCGGAAAGGTTAAAGAAATATGAACGTACTGATTGATACAAATGTCATTCTTGATGCAGGGTTAAACCGTATACCTTTCAATGCTTCCGCACAAAAGATTTTACTTCATGTTGCAGATGAAAAGGTAAATGCATCCATTACTGCTAGCTCAGTAACTGATATCTACTATTTTCTTAAAAGAGATTATCGTGATAGTGGTGATCGAGCAAAGGAAATGCTTATTAATTTTTTCAACATATTTGAAGTTATTGATGTTACAAAAAGTGATTGTGAAAAGGCACTTGGTCTGCCAATGGATGATTATGAAGATGCCTTATTAGCTACTTGTGCAAAACGCAGGAGAATTGAGTTAATCATTACCCGCAATCTGAAAGACTTTGCTGAGTCACCAGTTAAAGCAATTTCCCCAGATGACTTTCTCACTAATTATTTTTAATATACATTTCTTTTTAGAAGCGCTTTGGTAAAAGTAACCACGATTGGGTAAATTCATGTCGTGGTTACTTTTCTGCTAAAAATCTGCTCAATAATAATCTGAAATGCTGAGAGATATTTGCAATGGTCATTGTTTCCACTAGTATTCAATGAGCAAGTTAAATGATCTCTCTTTAGAATAGTCAAGAGAGGAAAGGCTAAAGAAATATGTATATATGGAGGGTAAGCATATGAGCACACACAAAAAAAGCGCAGGATTACGCCTTAAGGATCATTAAAGTTGATAGATTAGAGCCGTCGCCGGAGTATCTGGAACTTGTAGAAAAAGAAAAGCGGGGTGAAATTACAACAAACGACATAATCAAAACCTTGAATGAGAGATACAAAATGAAAGAGGAAAGGAAATGGAGAGGATGCGTGAGATCTTGGCGATAGATCAAAGCCGCAGTATTTAGTTAGGATTATCAAGGACGCCTTAAACAGAGGAGAATCGGATATAATAGATTAGGTTAAGGAAATAAAAGGGTGGCACTATGACCTTTGAAGAACTGCTTGAAAAGTATCAAGCAGTGTTGCTCGAAAACAGCAACCTAAAAGAAGAACTAGAAACTTTATATACTAAGCTCGGTGTTTCAGAACATCGGGCTATTATTGATGGACGCTCTGATAATGTGTTTGTGGATAGCTTATTTCCGACACCTGATACATTTACAGAAGTATCCAATCATGTATCAGAAGGCAATACTTTGCAATCAAACATTAACAGCATGTGGACATTCATGATAGGATGCTTGAACGGATGTACCATAAACGGCTTAACGGATATGCCACGATTGGGTATAAAGCAAAAGGCGAGAGTACTGCACCAGAGTCAATCGATGTGATTTTTGACAAGAGCAATTATTCACCAAAAATATGCCGTGATTGACCAAAGAATCGTATGGTATGATTAATGACTATTCGGATGGATAGTAAAATGAACTTTTGCTTTCTATCCTTCGTCTTTATTGATATAACCCATTCAGTGTTCTTATATTGTAGGTGGTAGGGAGACATAAAGGATAAATTAGTTAGTATTTAGCGATAACAGATTAGTTTTTGGGAAGGGTAAGGTATGTTAAGGATGAAAACCAACCCGTTTAAGCATCTTAAACGATTGCGAGGGACAAAATTCGACCGGACATTGCTGTATTTCGGTCTTTTCATTGTGTTACTCATTGCATTTCTTTATTTAGATCGGGGCTCTGAAATATCCTCGACAATTCAGAATTCAGGTGCAGTAGGAATGCTACTGGCAGTTTTGCTGATGGCAGTTCTCTGCTTAACTCCAATACCCTCGGAAGGACTTGTTGTTCTCTATTTAAAAATTTATGGCGTCTACCTAGGCACTTTCCTTGGATGGTTAGGATCGAATCTGAGTGCACTTGGTATCTTTTTTATTGCGAGATATTATGGCCAAAAGTTTTTGAAAAAGAAAGTTACCCCGGAGCGTTTTATTGCTGTGGATAACTGGGTTAAGCATAAAGGAACTTGGGGTCTGTTAATTGCTCGTTTGCTACCTATACCGGCATTTATAGTTAATTATATTGCGGGGATTACTCCATCGGTTAAATTGTGGCCCTATCTTTGGACGGCAGCCTTATCGATAATTCCTTATTACGTAGGAACAGCATTAGTCTACTTAGGAATTTCCAGTAAGATGTGGATCTGGTTGATTGTTGGAGGAGCAGCCATGATCACTTTTTGGGGCCTAAGTTATATACTTAACCGAGGATCTTACGATCCGCTAAAGTTGAATAAATAATCTCTAGCTATGACTAAATCATTCATAGAATCTGCCTTTGCTACTTTAGTTGAAAGAGAGGTGAATAGAAGATGATAGGGTGGTGGCTCTTATACACTGGAGCATTGTTAATCCTAACTTTATACATGTTCCTTCCAGATTTGCTCTTACACCGTCTAGGATTGGGAAGCTCGAAGCGACAATATAGTTCTGGTGTTGCGCTGACGTTTGATGATGGTCCTGATCCGGCTTATACTCCCAGAATTTTAGATGTTCTTGCTCAGTATCAAGTTCCTGCGACATTCTTTGTTGTTGGAGAAAAAGTAGCAAAGTATCCAGAGATAATTCAACGAATTCAAGCAGAAGGACACCAGCTCGGTATTCACTGCCATAGACATCTTCATGCTTGGCTCTTAAAGCCAAGGGAAACATGGAAACTTTGGGATGAAGGGGTGGACACGCTGGAAAGGTTGACTGGTCAAAGGGTTGAGTGGATTCGCCCGCCCTGGGGGACGTTTAACCTTTCACTTTGGTATTGGACGAGATGGAATAAGAGGCGGGCAGTTCTTTGGAGTGTTGAGGGCCACGATTGGTTAGCTATCCGTAGTCCGCGGCAAATTGCTGAGCGGATTCTAAGGAAAACAAAGCCAGGAACGATTATTGTTTTGCATGACTCCGGAGGCGAAAAGGGAGCTCCGGAAAATACCCTTCAAGCCTTGACAGTTCTATGCCAAAAGATTATCCATGAACAGAAATTGCCGATAGTACCTCTTGAATTTCCGAATTGGTCCTTTAGCCGGGTCCTTGCCATTAGACTATGGGAAAAATGGGAATGGTTGTTTTCACATCTCTATAACGTAGAGCGCATCAACGCTCACAATCTATTGCGCCTCTCCAGAACTCGCTACAAAGGCCCCTTTCTCTATTCCAAGGAGGGTGAAATACTAGTAAAACGAGGAGATTGGGTCGGAGAAATTCACTTTGACAATATTCGGTTTTTACGAAAAGAAGCAGATAGCCACGCGCTTGGTATACAAGCGCTACGTGAGATAAGAAAGTCTCTCAGTGAATTGGCGCATTATGTAGCGAAGAAAAGTGACCATGACGACATTACAGCATTTATCGGATTAACCTTAATCAATCGTGGAGCAAAAGGTCTAGGGTTCCATATTGAAGAAGTACCTAGTACTGTATTTACTCGTGGAATAGCAATCTTACAGAGAGCAATTCTGCGGATTTACCATCCAACTGGCAAGGATAGAGTGATGAAGGAGCGCAATAGTCAGCCGAAACTATTATGGATTAGTAAAGAAGAATTCTTGGAAAAATGGGTTTATCAGGAAAAAATGAGAGATCTAACAAAAAGATAGTATAAGAACTATATTTCTCATAATTCTTTGGAGGAGATAGAGCATGTTCGACAGTAATATTTTGTTATTTTCCGCTTTGCTTTCTGCACTAATTGCTCAAATTTCAAAAGTGCCTATCAGTTACTGGCGTAATAGGGTCTGGGACTGTACGGCAGTATTTCAATCCGGAGGAATGCCCAGTTCGCATACTGCACTTATGGTGGGTTTAACAGCAGCCTGTTTGTTTGAATATGGTTGGAATAATCCCTATTTTGCAATTAGTTTTGTGCTGACTCTGATTGTCATGTATGATGCTGCAGGAGTGCGTAGACAAGCAGGTCACCATGCGGTTATACTGAATAAATTGACTACAACCCTGCAAAGTCTTGATCGAACGATTGATAGTAAGCCGAATGTAAGCACTAATCCGCTAAAAGAGGTCTTAGGACATAACCCAATAGAAGTCGCAGGTGGGATTTTAGCCGGCCTTATCACCGCTATCATTTTGGCAAAGTGAAGTGATTGTTTGAATCGATTAAAGTAGAGAGTTAAAGGGATGATGAAATGCTGTGATCGATGAGTCGTTATTGATTGAACGAGCCCGTTCGGGTGACGAAGTTGCCTTTGCAGATTTGGTCCGAAGTTATACTCCATATGTTTATCGGACGGCATTTGCCCTTATGCATGACGTAATGGAATCAGAAGATATTGCTCAAGAAGTATTTATTAAACTCCATCGCTCCTTGCCTCAGCTTAGTGAGATTAGAGCGTTTCATTCTTGGCTTACCCGGATTATTACGAATCAATGCCTGGATCGCTTAAAGAAAAAGATTTCAACCCCCGTTGAAGATTCTGTTCTCGATTTACTTTTTCCTAATGTAGCCAATAATTGGGATGAACGTATTATCCTTGAGGAAGCTATGAAACAGTTAACTATTGAGCATCGTACGGTCTTGATGTTACGGGAATGGCAAGGCTATGATTATAATGAGATTGCTGAAATTTTGGGAATCCCATTGGGAACTGTTAAATCAAGAATCTACTTAGCGAGAGCACTGTTACGAACCCTGTTAGGGGATAGAGAGTTGAGGAAGGAGGGGTAAACAATGGAGTGTTTTGAATACCTCGAAAAAATATCGGAATATAGCGATGGGGAACTGACGCCTTCTGAAGAAAAAGTAATAAAAAATCATTTATTAATCTGTCCAAAATGTAGTGATTTCTATCAAGAACTCCAAGTTTTGCATACGACGATTCAAGAGGGTGTTAACGATATATTCGTCCCAAATGATTTGGGAGAAAGGGTTCTAAGGGCCGTCGAAAAAGAACGGAAAAAGACAAGAATCCAGAATTGGATTACGAGTATAGTACTTGTTATATTAGGAAGCCTTGTTCTAACCTTTTTCTACCCTCGAGTCCTTATTGTGATGCGATTACTCTATTCCTTGGGAAACGCGATCTTACGTTCAGTTTCGACCACCCTCAGTTTGATATCTCCCATTGCCACGCTATCCATTGTTTGTTTTCTGATAGTCTTAACGATCATAAGCCTTCAGGTTGTGCGTGGTTTACTCGATGAACTTGATTCCAGAGAGGTACTGTCATGAAACATTACAAAGCGATGGGTATAATCTTAGGTTTTATATTCCTTCTGCTAGTACCGTTTCAAGCCCTTGCCCAACCTTTTTCCCCTTCACCGCATAATCAACCGGTATTTATTCCTGAGAATAGTACTGTAAAAAATGTCTTTGTATGGGGAAGTGATGCTCGGATTGCAGGAACCGTGGGAGAGATGATCCTCGTAATTAATGGAGATATCTATTTGGAGTCTACGGCCAACGTTGAACTCGTTGTAAACCTTGGCGGTTATGTTTTTGATTCATCTCAGGAAAGCAGAAAGAAAGAGATATTTCAACTCGCATTAAACGATGAATTGGCTAATCAGGTTCTCATTGCCGGTTCGCTTACTCTTGGATTATGGATTCTTCGCTTAGGTCTTAGTTTCTTTGCGATATTTTTGCTTACCCTATTAGCGTATTTACTGCAAAATCGTTTTCGATATGCTAGAAAACTACTAGTGGACAATGGCTTACGCATGGTTGGAATAGGTATTTTTCTAACTCTGGTAAGCCTGGCCGTTTCTTCTATAGTGATGTTGACAATCTATGGTATCCCGCTCGCCATTGTCCTGATGTTGTTAACCTCAATCTTCTCTCTGATTGGGGTGATTCCGATCATGGACTACTTCGGCGGGATTTTATCTCCCAAATTTCATGAATATCCCCCTTTGACTCTTTACTTTACACAAGCGGTTTTGTTAATAGCACTCGCTAATCTGCCATTAATTGGTCCTTTTTTCTTCTTCTTTGTAGGGAGCACCGGCTTAGGGTTGAGTTTAGCCTCTTTACGGAATATGAGGAAAAACAGGTAATATTTTCTTATAAAAATTAATAGAAAGAAGCAATGAGGGCTTGGATACCTAATCACTCATTGCTTTCTTTTGTTGAAGGCATTTGAACTTTTAAGAGGATATATGCGTCTTAGTATTTAGAATCAAATTGGAGGTGAACTTTTTAAAATAGCCACAGTCAATAGCATTGGATAAAATTTTAGCTTAGGAGGTTAGCTTGATGAGTAATTTACGGGTGTTGGTCATCTCAGCCACGTTCGGGGCCGGGCACGTAAGAGCTGCTGAGGCGGTTATTGAAGCCATTAAAAACAAGAAACCCAAGGCGGAGGTCTATCATGTAGATTTTGGGACGTTTTTAAATAAGGGATTCAATTCGGTGATTAAAACCACTTATATAGACATGCTTAAATATACCCCCAAACTATAGGGAAAACTCTATTACAAAACTTCGGCGCTTCCGTCGGATTCCATACTTCAGCGTTTTTTTAATGGTTTAGGTCGCCGCGAATTTCTAAGCTATATTCACACTTTACAGCCTGACCTAATCGTATGTACATATCCAACTATAGCGGGTGTTCTTGCCCAGCTTAGAAAGAAACAACTCCTTAGCATTCCTTTAGCCACAGTTGTGACAGATTATGCTATTCACAGTCAATGGATTCATCCGGGAATTGATTTATACCTTGTGGGTTCGCGAGAGGTATACGAGGGTTTTGTCCAGAGAGGAATAGATCCTAAGCGTATTAAAATAACTGGAATTCCGGTTAGCCCTAAATTTGAAAGTAAGTTAGACCGACTAGAGTTAGTTGAGAAATTTGGACTCAATCCGAAGCACTCTACAATCTTAATTATGGGAGGGGCTTACGGTGTTTTAGACGGTGCAAGACGCATATGTAAGATGATCCTTGAAAGTGTGATTCCCCTCCAGTTGATTATAGTTTGTGGGAAGGATAAAAGTCTGTATAATACCCTTGAACCTGTTGCTAGAGAATCCAAAAATAAAGTGCTGCTCTTGGGGTTTGTGCGAAATGTTGAGGAGCTTATGACCGTCTCAGAAATTGTTATAACCAAAGCCGGAGGCTTAACAGTGTCTGAAGCCTTGACAAAACAATTGCCCCTAGTGATTTATAAACCAATACCTGGTCAAGAAGAAGAAAACTCTAACTTCTTAAGAAAAATAGGTGCGGGTAGAATCGCAGCTACTGAGGAGGAACTAAGTCAAATTGTAGGTTCTCTCTTAGAGAACCCAGATGAAAGAGAAAAAATGCGTCAAGCAGCTTCATTGGCCTTGCCCGGTCGTGCTGCAGAAAACGCTGCAGAGTACATGCTAAAGCTCGTGAAGGATTGGAACATGAGACAAAAAGTGGGTTAATTGCTAAGAATGAAGAAGTCAATATATTTACTGAAGTTTCGCACCTATAAAAAGCTTAAATTTGAGCCTAAAAAGAGACTACAAATCATTAAAATCCGCATGAACAATGTATTTTAGGTCATTAGCGTTGCATAAATCATCTGACAAAAAGTCAAATATCAAATGGCAAAG
>JADQBO010000208.1 GCA_016278585.1 Desulfosporosinus sp. | reverse complement strand
CACGTTTTGCTAAGCTGCCGGCCACGATGTTACGAACAACCACCTCTAAAGGGATCATGTCTAGGCGACGAACAAGCATGTCCCGGTCGCTTATTAGCCGTACATAGTGGGTTGGGATACCCGCTTTTTCAATTTCTTCAAAAAAGAGTGCCGATAACTGGTTGTTAACTAAACCCTTATCTATAATTTGTCCTTTTTTCTCGCCATTAAAGGCGGTGGCATCATCTTTATAAGCTACCCAGAAATATTCGTTTTGATCAGTGTCATAAACTCTCTTAGCTTTTCCCTCATACCGTAATTCTAACTTTTCCATAATGATTTTCTCCTTTCATATTGGGGGGAAGTATAAATTCCTATCACAGTTCTCTCAACCTATTCTCTAAGCTAAGGAACTTCCTCTGAATTGGATCGCAGATGGTTCTTGACTTGCATATCCGGCACCTATCTTTGCCTAAGTTAAGCCTAAACGTTGAAAGATCTCTGCTACATGCTTAGTATGGTAGGCATAATCAAACAAGTCGTTAATTTCTTCTTCATTTAAACATTCCCGAATACTAGAATCTCGACTGATTAAACTCTGAAATTGCTCTTTAGTATTCCAGGCTTCCATGGCATTGCGTTGAACTAAAGCGTAGGCAGTTTCCCGGCTGATACCCTTCTCGACTATGGCTAGCATCACACGTTGAGAAAAAATCAGGCCAAACCCCTTGTCAATATTCAACTTCATTTGCTCTGGAAATACTTCCAGTCGATCTATAAGTTGGGTCATCTTATGAAGCATATAGTCAAGGGCGATGGTGCTATCGGGTAAAATCATCCGTTCTGCAGAAGAATGGGAAATATCTCGTTCATGCCATAAGGCCACATTTTCCAATGCTACTTGGGCATTTGCACGAATGACCCGGGCCATACCACAAATCCGCTCCGGAGTTATGGGATTCTTCTTGTGAGGCATTGCAGAGGATCCTTTCTGCCCTTTCCCAAAAGCCTCTTCCACCTCATGGACATCAGTTCGCTGTAAGTTGCGAATTTCGGTGGCCATTTTATCAAGGGAACTGGCAATCCCAGCGAGTGTTGTCATATAGCACGCATGCCGATCTCGTTGTAGTATTTGAGTTGAGATCAGGGCTGGCTCTAAATGAAGGACTTGACAAACATGGGCTTCAACCTGAGGATCAACATTGGCAAAGGTCCCAACTGCTCCAGAAATCTTCCCAACCCGTATTTCCTTACGGGCAAAGGCTAAGCGTCTTTTCTGACGTTTAATTTCGTCATACCACAAAGCAAACTTTAAACCTAAAGTAATCGGTTCAGCATGAATCCCGTGGGTTCGTCCCATCATGATTGTATCTCGATGATCTAACGCTCTGCGGCGTAGGACGGTTTCTAATCCCTCAATTTTGGAAAGCAATAAATCGGATGCTTCAACTAGTTGCAGAGACAAGGCAGTATCAAGGACATCCGAAGAAGTAAGGCCCAAATGAATGTATTTTGCTTCTTCTCCCACAGTCTCTGCGACATTGGTCAAAAAAGCTAAAACATCATGCTGAGTCACTTCTTCCAGAGCCTGTACCCTTTCCCAGGAAAAAGTAGCCTTCTCTCGGATGACACCAACCGCCTCATTCGGAATCTTACCTAGTTTGGCCCATCCTTCACAGGCTGCAATTTCAATTTTTAACCACAAGGATAGGCGATGCTCGTCTGTCCAAATTCCTCCCATTTCGGAAAGAGTATAGCGTTCAATCATGTTGAAGTATCCTTTCTACTAATTTAACTTTCAGTATTAACTATTAACTATTTACTTATTAGCTCTTAATTTCTTTCATTCGTACTTGCAAAGCTTCGTCCTTTGCTTCAAGGTCCTTAAGCATCTCGGCACGATATTCTTTTACCTTAATACTTAAAGCCTGGTCCTGGGTGGCTAAGATCTGTACTGCGAGCAAAGCCGCATTGCGAGCCGCTCCTATCCCTACGGTTGCTACAGGAATTCCTGGGGGCATTTGTACGATGGAGTAAAGAGCGTCGATTCCTTCTAACGCTCCACTGCGCATCGGTACACCAATTACAGGTAAAATGGTAGCGCCTGCCACAACACCTGGCAAATGGGCCGCTAACCCCGCTGCTGCAATAATAAGCTTACCACCTTGCGTTTCAAAAGCTTTCACCCAGTCAACCGTTCGTTCTAATGCTCTATGGGCAGAAGAAATCTTTACTTCGTAATTTAAATTAAATTGACGAAGAACCTTTACAGCATCCTCCATAACCTTTAAATCTGAATCGCTTCCCATAATGACCCCAATCTCATTCATTAATATCGCCTCTCTCCCCTTTTTTACATAGAAAAACCCAGGCTAGGGCAGATTTCACCCCTTTTAATGAGAGTGAAACCTACCCGCCTGGGCTTTTATCCCTTCGGTGTAATTTGATTGCTCAATCAAATCTGTACCACTCGGACATAGAAAACTTGCCCTAGGTACACTTTCGCTCATAGTCAGGCTATTTACGGCAGCCTGGTAGAAACTTGCGGACCATATTACCGCGGTTATATGAACTCATATGAATTTTAGATAAGTTTATTTTACAAGAAGATGTCTCTAAGGTCAATAGAAAAATCGAACATTAATATAAATTATGATAATAATGTTCGGCTAACTTAACCCTATTTCTTAGATCGAAGTTCGGCTCCTAATAGTTTCCCTACCCTATAAGCTTGATCCAAGGCCTCCTTTTGGGCATCAAAACGAGGAGGACAATGATGACTTTTGATCTCCTCTAAAAATCCATGGTTCTTAACAACATTTCCGACACCACAGCTTGCTCCATACCCACAAGTGTAACACTGAGAATAGCCCTGGGCCGCAGCCGAACCAATTATTTTCATCATATTTGAATGCATCATCTTGGTTATATATGTTTGTACAGCATTTTGTGTCTCTGTACTATATTCTACACTCACGACAACCCCTGCTTTACCTTTTAAGCTGAGAACATCTCTATGCCGAAAAGAGAATGTCCTTTCCAGACAGGCGTGACCTAACGCATTAATCATACCGTAGTAATTAGGCGCTCCAAAAACAATAGCTTCAGCTTTGAGCATTTTTCCACCAATTTCATTCCAGTCATCTTGCAATTTGCAAACATTATCGGCAGCACATCCCGTGCATCCGATGCAACCGTTGATTCTTTTGCCTGTCAATGAAACATATTCATACTCCATTCCACTAGCTTGAAGCACTGCTTTTACGGCCTCACTTGTGATTCCGCTTTTTCTTGCACTGGCACTAATTCCAAGAATCATAGGCCTTCCACTCCTCTCAATATGCTACACTACGGTATCGTAGCAACTCTCACTCAAACTTTCCACACCTTATCCTGTATTCCTCCTCAGAGAGCAAAAATAATCTAAGAAAAAACCAGACCGTGTTAACGATCTGGTAGTCCATTACCTTATATTCTTTTTGCTTTTTAATATTAATCCCGAATACCAAAGGGAGTTTTCACCTTGAACTAATCCTCTAACCCACCAAAATCCAAGGTGGAAAAAAGGTCTTCAATCGTCTCCGCACGCCGGATCATTTCAACACTACCATCCATCTTAAGGAGCAACTCCGCCGAGCGTAATTTACCATTATAATTAAATCCCATAGCATGTCCATGGGCACCCGTATCATGAATAACGACAATATCTCCAATATCCATTCTAGGTAAGGATCTATCAATTGCAAATTTGTCGTTATTCTCACAAAGACCGCCTGTAACATCATAAATATGATCGTTCGGCCAATCCTCTTTCCCCATAACTGTTAAATGGTGATAAGCGCCATAGACACCCGGACGCATTAAGTTGGCCATACAGGCATCTAAACCTACATAATTTTTATGTGTTTCTTTCTTATGCAATACCTTCGTCACTAAATAACCATAGGGACCCAAAATCATCCGTCCGCTCTCCATGGTGATCTTCAAAGGGTCCAACCCCTTATCCACAATCAATTTGTCGTAAGCATTCTTGATCCCTTTACTCACATCCTCCAAGCTAACGGGTTCTTGATCCGGTTGATAAGGAATGCCAATTCCCCCACCCAAATTAACAAATTCAATTCTTATTCCTAACTTCTCGTATATCTCACCTATTAACGTAAACATCATACTGGCAGTTTCAACAAAATACTTAGAATCAAGTTCATTAGATATAATCATCGTGTGGATTCCGAAGCGTTCAACGCCTTTTTCCCGGGCAATTTGATAAGCTTCGAAAATTTGTTCCTTTGTTAAACCATATTTAGCCTCTGCCGGTTTCCCAATAATCGTGTTCCCACCCTCGCGTAAATAACCAGGATTATAGCGAAACGATATAACTTGAGGCATGCCAATATGTTCTTCTAAATAGTCAATGTGAGTTATATCATCGAGATTAATGATTGCACCTAATTCTTTGGCCTTTTTATATTCATGAAAAGGCGTATTATTAGAGGAAAACATAATATTCTCGTCAAAAATTCGAGCCTTTTCCGCTAATATAAGTTCTGCCATTGAACTACAATCTGCTCCGAATCCTTCCTCACGTAAGACTTTAAGGATATAAGGGTTAGGTGTTGCTTTGACTGCAAAATACTCTTTGAATTCAGGAGCCCAACTAAACGCTTCAATTAGCCTACGGGCATTTTTTCGAATGGCCCTTTCATCGTAAATATGAAACGGCGAACCATATTGATCAATTATTGTCTCCAACTGCTCCTTGGTAAAGGGTAATTTTTTTTCTGCCACTAATCTACTCCCCCTATTTCTAAAAAATAAAAAAGCAGTTTAAAGAATGCAATCCTAAACTGCTTTAAATAGCTAAGCCGGATCTTTAAGCCATACACCATCCGTCTACGTTAATCATGTATATTAAAATAAACAACCAGTATTCCTTTCAGAACACCTCATCGCTAGTTCATTTGGTGTACTTACTTAATTGCACAAATTATTATTAAGTTGTTATATTATGCAACAATGTTTTGATAAATGCAACCTCTTTTATGAAAGAACATTGTATACGTGTGTCCTTGTCATCTATTGCCTTATTGTCAGAGTTCTTTTTCTTCCTTATTAATGGCCATTTGGTTAATAATTTATTCAGCAAGCTTTAAATGCTTAGAAACATATACTCAATAATTGGATTCCTTAATACTTTGTTTAATTCCAACCTAACGCTGTGTTTGCCTTAAGATCTTAAGCTTAGCGATCCCCTACTAAATGTCTAATCACCAGTTTTTTAATTAGTTCGTACGTCCTTCCAGGCCTCCGAAGTCTTCCATTTTATAAATAGAATTTTGGGAAGTTATACAATACTCCCCGCCACCATGCACAATTCTAGAAACATGTCGAATCTGAAGCTTACATTCTGTACAATAGCCAAAAGCAAAGTATTTTTTTGCCTTGGTGATTTCTTTATCTTTCTCAATGATTCTGGAACATTGAGGACATAAAATAGGCGCTTGATCAAGTACAGCCTTTAACTCTCTAATTTTTAGTTCATTTTCAATTTGTTCTTTTTCCCAATTTATTATGGACTTTCCTGAAAGGTCAAAAACCTTTTTGAAAATCTCTGAAGTATAGAAGGCATCACTAAAAGCATCGTGAAAAGGAGACGTCTTTTCAATGCCAAGCCCTTCCACTGCACTTTCTAGGCTGGGTTGCATTGTTAGCCCCCCCTGATTCATGTAGATTTGCTGAATATTAATGTACTTATTAAAGGATATTGTGTCAACGCCGAAAAACAAACAATTATCTCTTAATCCTAAAATATCATCATGACCCCAAGAGCATAAAACAGAGTCCTCTCCGAGCCACTGACTAAAACTCTCGATGGCTTGAACGAAAGGCGTTCCTTGGCTAACCTGCCTTGTATTTATAGTCGTTTTCTTCTTAACATAGGGATTTATGCGTTTATAAATTACCGGCTTAATGATTAAGTCGAATATACCGATGGTCTCAAAGTGTTCGTTAAGCTTAACGGCTCCGATTTGAATGATTTCACTTTTCAGAGCAGGATTTGCATATTCCCCTTCTTTGAACTTAAAAAACATGTTGAACTCCAAATCAAATACAATATAGTTCATTTTTACCTCCTCTGTACTCGTTTATTATAATCCTTCCAAGGAATAAACGCACACAATAGTTTCATCTTTTCCCCTTCTGAAATCTATAACCATAATATTTGTTGCGCACAAATTATCGCAGTTATCCAAGGAGATAGATTGACAGTTTGTTGACAATCCCAACAACCCCAAAGGGACGTATAAATTACTCGCTGCCGTTCTCTTAACAGGAGAACCCATAGAAAGTAATCGGGTAGAGAAAAGAAGAGTAAAGTAGAGAGGAGTAGAGAAGTGAGCGAACTATTTATAGAGTTGAATATCGAGGCTATAGTAGGGTAAAAACAAAGACACCGCAAGAAATTTCTTGTGGTGTCTATTATAAAACTATAACTTCCTAATTACCAAAAGCTTAACTGTTTATAAGTACTGACTCTTTGGTATTCGTTAAGTAAGCCATCTAATTGCTGACTAACCTCTACAACCTCGCTATCAACAAGGTTACGGGAAAGTGCGCATTTATTGAGTCTCTTTCGTAGTGCCTCAATTCTTTTCAAAAGTTTTTTTTCCATGCGGATTCCTCCTGAAATGTCATTCTCAAGAAGATTTTATAGCTTTTCTGATGAAATGGCAAGAATAAATTATCCATTAATAGGCAATTATTTGTCGTAATATGGGAATTCACACCCATAAGACTTTGAAAATGTATATTGTACAAAAACTAAGTTATCTTACCTTAAATCTAACCACAAAAGCAGTTCCAGCAGAAGAAGATTCCACATTTATTTTGGCATTATGTCTCTCGGCAATACTGTAACACGTAGTTAAACCCAATCCTGTGCCACCCTCCTTAGTGGTCAGAAATGGTGTACCTAATCTCGCCATATTATCATCACTAATTCCAACACCCTGGTCTTCAACAGCAAGGACAATACTGTCTAACTCCATATACGTCCTAATTTTCAGGCTACCCCCTGAAGGCATAGCTTCAAGGCCATTTCTTGTGAGATTTAGGATTAATTGTCGAATTTCTCGTTCGATCATGATTGATTCCGCAACCTCTTCAGCCTCTATTATAACTTGTTTTTCTTGGTTCGTGGCATCTGCTAGAATTAATGGGTATAGAGAACTAACTAAGTTATTAAGTTTCACTTTAGTATACGATTCTGTTTTAGTTTTTGCTTTAGCTATGGACAAGAACTCAGAAAGGATACCATTAGCTCTATCTAATTCGCTAATCATTAAATCAAAGTATTCTCCGTTTTCGTGTAAAGTATTTCTTCTTTTCAAAATCTGTAAAAAGCCACGTACTGTGGTCATCGGATTGCGTACTTCGTGGGCTATGCTAGCCGCCAATTCTCCAACTAGGTTTAATCGATCTAATCGCGCTATTTCCTCTTCAGCTACTTTCCTTTTTGTAATATCAAGCAGTTGCATTAGAAATAATTGTGTACCATCTGGATCTTGAAAAGGGTGCTCATGTACTTCAAAAATAGAATCCTTAATGACAACTTGCCATTGCTGAAGAGACTTTGAGGTGGATGGTGTCAGTTGAGTTCGACAATCACTACAGGGCTCGTCGTTATTAAACAGGATTTTATAACACTTTTTATCTTCGGGTTCACCGTTAATTTCTTTAAAATTACGGTTAGCAAAAATCACATTTCCATCAATGGTTCGCAGATAAACCAAACCTGGTAATCCGTCTAACAAGGCATAAAGACGTTTTCGTTCGTCGTTTAGAATTTTCTCCAAGTTCTTCTGCTCAGTCACGTTATGAGCAATTGCATAAAATAATTTGTAATCAGGAAAAGGAATAAGCATCCACGATAACCATTGATAAGATCCATCTTGAGCACGATAACGATTTTCAAACCCATTGATTTGCTGTCCATTTATGACTTCGTTAATGGCCTGGATTGATAGATTTATATCGCTAGGATGAAAATACTCTTTAACCACGTCATAGGAATGCATTGAGATTCTATCTTTATTGATACCCAGAATTGTCGGCAATATAGAGTTTGTGTGTAGAATCATTCCCTGAAAATCAATTATTGCAAAAACATAGGTGGAATTATCAAAGATGCTTGCAAAATTAGTAAATTCCTTTGACAAAGAAATCTGTTCACCCTTTTGATTGGCTAGTGAAGGTTCATTATTAGTTGACATCTATAATGCTACTCCCAACTCTTTAATATGGAGTATATCATTCGACAAATTATTCTAAATTCCTCTTTTATATACACTTGAGCCTCTATTGTATGGATACTCACCTATAATATAAAAGGGCTATGAAATCAGCCAAAAAATGGCGGAAGTCGTAACCCCCCGTAGT
>JADQBO010000309.1 GCA_016278585.1 Desulfosporosinus sp. | reverse complement strand
CTATTTAAAGCTGGAAGCTCTAAATCATATTTAACCAAAGGAAGTTGATGTAGGTCAAAAAGACTTGGTTTAATGTAATGCTCAATGGTCTTGTAATTTGTTGGTGTAAAGATAACAACATCAAGGCCGATTAAGTTGAAAAAGGCAATTAGAATAGTGTCCGTTTCACTAAAAGTTTCTTTTTGATTGTCAAAGATCATTAATTTAGGAATCTCCTGGGGATAATCAAAAACTTCAATGAGCTTTAGTAGTGAATCATCCATAGTTAGAATAGTCATAATTATCTTAAGCTTAAATTTTTCATTCATCTTAGTTAAGAACATTTCAGAGACTAGTAGTTCATTGGTTTTAGTTATTAAAAAATGCTGTAGCGGTGCTTTGAGATAACTAAATTTGTAATGTCTACTTTTTACTACTTTGAATTCATCCAAGAGGCCCTGTTCATTCAATAAATAGGTAGTTTGAAATAGCTCCTGTTTTGTGTAGTTTATTTTTGAAAAGGGAACATTTTCGATCAGCATCGTATTAGGTGCGGAGGAAAGGGCTTTGAGGTCTTGCCAATAAGTATCAAGGTCCTCGCAAACCCCATTAATTTTCGCAAAGAGGTTGGGGACATATACTTTTTTGGTCTGGATTTTGAACTCTGGGCGAAGTTTACTAGGTTCTCTCCAGAGAATTTTTAATTCATCATAGGTTGTTTTAAGCGTTATAGGTAGAGTCCCGTAACCTTCAAACTGCCATGGTTTAAATAGACCAACTTCTTCACCATAAATGACTTCTTCAATTTCTTTAGATGCGTTATAGGCAACTGTACTTTTGCGAATCGATCGTTCTTCCTTGGGAAAGGAAACCAGGGGCAAACTATTTCTATTTTTAATAAGATGAGTGAAGGAATTATCCCTATCAATAATTTGAAAGGGTTTATCTCCTTTTTCATCGGAATGAACGTAAAGAACATCGCATCCCATCTTATGAAAAGCACTAAGCAGAAAAACCTCATGAGCTTTAATTGGACCATAGAATAGAATTTTAGGAATATGCTCATAATCAAACCCTTCAACACTAGGTTTGCTGTTACGTGGATGACTTGAAAATAGTTTAGGTAAGTATCGATTTAACCAGCTAACCATCTTTAAAGCAAAATTCAAAACTATGGAGGTATTCACATGACTACTTTTCTCTACGAATAGATTAACTGAGTCAACAAACGCTTTTTTGATCGTATTATCTAAAAGTTTATTATGGGTTTCGGGAAGAAGCTTGTCCATAAGAATTTGTTCTATAATATCATACCGATCTTGAAAGGGATAACCAATAAGTCTATGGGGAATCAAAGCACTCTCTTCTGTACTGGGAGCAGGGATACCCTCTAAAAATTTAAGATAAAAACCCGACATCTGAAACCCTTTGTCAAGAGTATAAAGACTATTATAATACTCTGCCTCCCAGTCATCTGAGGAGCTCGGTACTCCAATATACCGGACGAAATAGGTCGGAAGTATAGGGTAAGGCCCGCCAACATAACCGCTTCTCTTGTTCAATGGAACAAGGATTTCCTCAAAAATTGTCTCGGTTCTCTTCAATTTAACGACGGCAATAAGATCATTTAATAAGCTATCACTTATGCTCTTTCGCTGGGTTTTTTGCGGATGCTTTTGCTGACTATTAATAGGATCTGTTTCCATTTTCAACGATTTAGAGGAATCGATCTTGTTCCTCAAGTTATTCTCAGGTTTTTTTGTAGGAAAGGGTCCAATTGGAAGTTCCTTTGTATGCTTAATGAGCATCGAAAAATCATTATGCTTGTCCACTTTATCAAACTTGTCTTTAAAGGATGTATTAAGCACAAGCACATCGTACCCTATGAGGGACATAAGAATAAGGAAATAAATCTCGTGTTTTTTGGGACTTCCCCAATAAATCACCTTTGGATTGTAAGCCGATTTACGAATGATTTGCTTACCATAATCTCCAAACCAAAGTAAAATTTTAGTCGTGAAGTTTACGGCAATACTTAAATTAACAGCCCTCTCATTCGTCATATAGAGATTAAGTATAATGCCAAACATATCTTTAATTTTTCGGTTGACTTGACTGTCCGAGCTTATTGAAAAATAACCATGTGATTCTAAGACGTTTAAGAGTGCTCCATTACTAAAATCCTTAAGGGGAACCGGTTCAAACAATTTTCTGGCTCGCTCAATTATTGTCAAATTAGTACTAACAGGGATTGTTCTATCAAAAAGAATATAATTCCCCATTGCTTTTAGTTGTTCATCTAAACTAACGATCTTCGCTAGGTACTCCCTCTCATCATCGCATCCGATAATACGATAGATATAAATATAAGGATTAGCTCCCCTCTCTCGTAAAGGAGACAGTATTTCTTTAAAAATATCATCAGATTGTTTTAAGACAGTTTTAGTTTGCTTACTTGTCTCCGTACCCTCTCACTCCTTTATTACTCCCAAGATTCCCATACACCAGGTTCGTACCCAACAGTGGCTTGTTTTCCATTGCGTACTATAGGGGTTTTATAAAGACCGGGATTATTAAGCAGTATTTCTTCCTTTAGATTAGCAGAAATAATACGCTCCAAATTTAGTCTCTTGTAGTCCTTAGCTTTACAATTAATTAGATTTTTTAGTCCAACTGCTGCTTTAACACTTTGTAGTTCCCCTTTGCTTAAACCGCGTATTGCTAAATCAACAAATTGGACGTTTATCTTTCTCTCTTTAAAATATCGTTCAGCTTTTTTTGTATCAAAGCATTTCTTAACCCCGAATACTTGAATATTCATTGTTACTCGCTTCTCCTAAAATCAACGATCCAATTAGATAATGACAATATTCATTCTAAGTGATACCTGCCATCTTCACTAATATTCTACAGAAAGATATGGAATACCTTCATTAGAGTATGAAAATCCGGTTATATGGAGGCTCTGAAAGAAGAACGAATGTAGTGACAGGAGGAAGGGAAATAATTAAACGTCCCCACCCCCATATGGAGGCAGGGGACGTTCATAGTCACTGTTTCAATAAGACTTAAACCTAGTTGTCTATTTAATGTTAGTGATTGCCATTGTACATCTGGAAACACAAATTAACTGCTCTTCTTCATCTGTAATTTTGATATCCCAAACCATTGTTGTCCTGCCTTTATGTAGAGGAATACCCACTGCGGTAACGATTCCATCACGTTTTCCGCGAATATGGTTAGCATTAATCTCCAACCCCACTGCTCTTTGATTGACTTGGTCAATCAAATTGAAGGTTCCCACGCTAGCAACCGTTTCAGCTAAAGCCACTGATGCTCCACCATGCAGCATTCCAAAGGGTTGCCTAGTGGCTCCCATGACAGGCATGGTAGCCACAACTCGTTGCTGATCAAGTTCTACAATTTTGATGCCTAATGCCTCCATCAGAGTGTCTTTGAGAATAGTTTTTTCCGCCTCTTTCTCCATCTTATCCTCCTTCAGAGCTTATTGACAGCTATATGAATCTGTCAAAACACTTAATAGGGCCGAACAAGCATCCGACCCATTAAGGACTAAAATATAAATTCCCTAGGGTCCAAATGTACCTCTCTACAAATCTCCTCTACAACTTGCTTTTCAACTGGAGCAAATTCCCCATCGGCAAAACCGATTGCACAACACAAGCGTACAACTAAACGAGCCGCTTCTGGTTTACTCGATAATTTTCCGATGGTTCTCAGAGCTTCTGCCTTACCTAGCATACGATCACTTTGAATCCGCTGTACAAAGTAGTTGAAACGCGAATCCACTTCATTAATATTAATTCCACGCATTTCCTGACTGGTACGAAAATAATCTATGAGTTTTTCCCTCTCTGAAGGTTCAATAACTCCGTCTGCTATAGCTACCAAAGCACTGCCGGCAACCAGGGCTTCTGTAAGGTCTTTGCCCATATACTTGTTCACGATATTACGGGCACTCTCAGTTTGTTTTTGTAGCCACTCAGCGGTATTCTTGTTACTACCTGAATTCCACCGTTCCTTGCAGCTTAAGCAGACAAACTCCATATTCTTACTTCCAATAAACCCTGCCAATAACCCTACTGGACCTAACAAAATACCTCCAATTGCAGCCTTACCAATACCAAACCCTTTCTTACCAGCAGTCACCTGACTGGAATTGCAACGCGGACAGGCCATACCACCTTGATTCGGACGATGTCCAGTATTGTAGGCTTGCTGGTAATTTTGTGAGTTATTCTGTTCATAAGTCTGGGAGGTGTTTTGTCCATACGAGTAGGAGCTATTCTGTGTGTTTTGTGGTCTACTGTAAGGTACAGCAGAGTTGATGGGTGCTTGATTGGCGACCGCAGGGGTTTGCTCTTCTTCGACTTCTAACCCAAAATTGTGACAGAGGGCGGCTAGGCCACCTTGGAAGCCACTTCCTATTGCATTAAATTTCCATTCCCCAGCATGACGATATATTTCAGCCGCTACAATAGCTGTTTCAACAGAAAATTCTTGACCTAGTTCATATTTAAGAAGTAATTCGTTAGTGGTTCCATTAAGAATCCTTACATAAGCATTCTTGATATCCCCAAAACTTTGCCGTTTCATTTGGGCATCATTTATGGTAATCGAAAAAGAGATTCTTTCAATATAAGCAGGTACCCCAGGCAACTTGATGTGGATTTGCTCATCATCACCTTCACCAGATCCCTTCTTATTGTCTCCACTATGTTTAACCGAACCTTGGCCGCCTAATGGATTATTATAGAAAACAAAATCAGTTTCATCCTTAACCTTACCATTTGATCCTACTAAAAAAGCCGAAGCATCCAGATCGAAATTATAACTGCTGGCTGCCGAGTTAGAATCCCAACCCAACCCAACAATAATTTCCTTTAGGTTAGGATTGCTCTTTGTAAGATCAACTTTCTGCCCTTTGCTAAGTCTTACTGCCATTATTTACCCTACCTTTCTTATTTCAAAAAACGCCATTTTCACACTTTACGTCTCTTGTTTTCTTATAATTACTGGACTACATAGTAATATCTTACCATATTAAGCCAAGAACAAGCAAACACAGCTAAGGCATTCATTATTCGAATTCACTTACGTTCCTGTGCTTGAGATTAATCGATATTCCCCTTTGCGACCAGGATATCTTAATAAATAAACACTCAAGAATCACATCTTTTCAGAGTGCAAAACTTGAGTGTGTTGTTGCCTAATCTCTAATACTCTTATTTTTTGGGGGGAAGTAATTTTATTCAATCCAAATATTGAGACTATCCCTATTCTCAATAATTCTATCCGCGATCATTGCTCCTACATAATTAACGTAAGTTTCTCTACCCGCTCGGGTCATTAACTTGTCACTTGAAACTACTCGACGTAACAACGGAATCCGATTAGTTTTATTTATATCAAAATTCTCTATGGATTTCTCAAATTCATCTCTAAGAATAGAAGTACTCCACGCCTTAGGCCCTTTTTCCGGCTTAATATTGAAGACACGTCTTACAAATTCAAATGGAAATGCTCCGAAAGTAATAAGTATTTTTGGTTTATGTTCATGAACCATTTCCCTAAACACGTTTATTTCTTTTGCTACCTCTTTACCCCACCAATTTAATGTATTTGGAACTAATTCGCTATCGATCACTGTCTTTCTAATATATATATTAGAAGTATCTATTCTTATATACATCTCCCTATAAACTCTGTCCTGTATCTCCTCTAATATTGGTCTCCAAATATCATGATATGCAGAAGGGTATTTGGGATTCACTAATAACCAAATAGGGTAAGTCATTTCTCCCGAATCTCTCTGCACCCTTTCATCAATCTGTATACCTCTATTGAGTGTAAGCATAAGAACGAATCACCCCTTTTATTAATTCATCTTTATAGGATTCAATGACATTAAATCATAATAAAAGATTATCATTATGAAAGTATCGTGTCTATAGTAAAGAATATACCTATAATTAATTTCACAAATAGCTAATCAGGGAAATTAATGTCTCGCATAAATTTGTAGATTTTTAAATTAATTTAGATAACCTGTAATTGTTTATTAACAAACAGTAATAAGTCACTATGTGCGAATTGATACAGCTGTGAACAAAACAGAATAATAAATAATACATAACACACACTTAGCTAAGATTAGTATATTGTAATTCTTTATGATCATAGTTAAGTTTTTATCATAAAAACAACCTTTATCTCTACTCCCTTTCTTGAAAAATAAGTACAACTATATAGACAAGCTCAAAATGGACATACTTAAAGCGCTGGATAACATATCCAGCGCTTTAAATGAACTCTTTATTTAAGAAGTGCCGGCATTCCAATTATAGGCCAGTAGGTATAGGTCAGGATTACCAAAACGCCCATAATAACTGCACTGGCTGGGATCCCACCTACGAAGAATTCGCCCGTTGAGAATTGCTTGGATTGATACGCTATAGCATTTGGTGCTGCGCCAATCAGGAATAAGAAAGGCATACCAGCCATTGCTACGGAACCGTACAGGATAAGCTCTGGGTTAACCCCAAGATACTGGGCCATAACGAGGGCAACTGGGAGGGTAATAGCTATAGCTGCAACATTCATAATAAAGTTTGTCATAATCAATACTAGGAAACAAACGGCTAACAAGAACACTAACCAATGTGCGCCTGCAATCATTGATAACCACTTGATAGCAATCCATTGAGCAGCACCAGTTTGCCATAAGCAGAAACCAATACTCATTGCACCTGAAAATAGTAAGACGATATTCCAAGGAATTTTCTTCTCTAAATCCTCGATGGTCAGTATATTGGCAAGGAAGAAAAGTATTCCAGCGAGCATTAACGGAACTGAGCGATCCATCGGCTTTAAGAATGGAATAATGGATTGCAGCACCAGCATGGCAAGAGCTATAGCAACAACAATACATACGAATATTTCTTTGCCTTGGACTGGACCAAGTTTTGCATACTCTGATTGGGCCTTAGCGCGTATCCCTGGGATAACCGCTTTTTCTGGCCTATATAAGACGAAGGTTAATAATACCCAAAGCAGAAATACACTAGCCCAGCCAAAAGGGGCCAAATGAAGGGAAAAATCAAGGAATGATACCTCATTACCTGTAAACTGAGTATAAAAACCCACCGCTGCGGGATTACGGGCTCCACCTAGAAGAGTACTGATACTTCCTGCACCAGCGGTATAGGCCATTCCGATAAACAAAGCCTTACCAAATTTGCTGGGTTTAGGGTCTGGGTCATCTCCATTATATAAGGCTAAAATTGTCACTAGAATTGGAAACATAGTAGCAGCTACCGCAGTATGAGCCATGATATGGGTTAATAATGCCGTTATCACAAATACGCCTAATAATATGCTCCTGGTATTTTCGCCTACTATAATTAACATTTTATAGGCTATTCGTTTCGTGATTCCGGACTTGGTGAAGGCTAATCCTATCAGTAGTGATCCTAAAATAAATATTACCGTTGGATCCATAAAATCTCTGAAAGCTTCCTTCGCTGGACGTATCAGGAACAAAGCTTGAACAACTCCAATCATAAGACTGGTTACCCCAATAGGGGTTACTTCAAATACCCACCAAATACTAGCTAGGAAGAACAGGCCAATGGCTGCTTTACCTTGTTGACTTAGAGCAAAAGACTCACCTGATGGATCCACCGCTGGTCCAAACTGTGGAGAATAGAAAAAAACTAAAAATATTGCAATACCAAGGAGAATATAGAAAATTCGTTTGCCGTTATTACCATTCATTATTACCACACCCCTTTTTTAGTAATATAAGGTGCTTGTCTATTTAGTATTTATCTTCACTAACAACCACGTAAAACAGAAAGCACTTAGTAGACACTTACAGGTCTTACACTTGTAGGCTCGTGTAATTGAAACTTACAAGACCTTATTAAGGCTATTATTGGAAATTTGTGTTTTGTTAGGCTACACCCTTATTGTTTATTCATATATCCCACCACTTAGCGCATAGATTCATTACCGTAAAAATTTCTCTGGAGGTCGTGAATATCACCTCAATGCCTCCTTTCTTTTTCTAATTGTGAGTTTGCTCACAATTAGAATATCATATAAGAAAATATTGAGTCTATATCAAATCTAAATGTTCTTAATCAAATATATTTATCAACAAATAAGCCTCGATTATAACTATAAGCATTACAATAATCCTTATTGAAACACAAAAAAGATGCCTCAATTTTTCAGTGTGGTTACGCGCAAACAGAACCACTTGAGACATCTTACAATAACAAAATTATTCCCATTATCATATTGTCCAAACTATGGCTGAAATTATGTCCTTTAAAAATAACGTCCGAGAAAAGTATTTGGTTGTTGCAAATCGTTCGGGTCCCCGCCGCACTCCAGAAATTGCTCATATTGATACACCCAATCGTCGATTTCTGGAACTGTTTCTTTTAAGATTTTA
>JADQBO010000010.1 GCA_016278585.1 Desulfosporosinus sp. | reverse complement strand
GGCTGTCTCTCGAAACGGAGAATCCGTTCCGCTCACATCATGATGATCCCGTCCCAACATCACCGGACCAATCTCTCCGCTGCGAATCATTCGATTAAATTCAAGGGCAATCTTAATTCGCCCCTCGGCATCCTGATAAAGAATTCGAGCTTGCGTACCCACGACCAACTTATTTTTCTCGGCATCCTTAATCCACATATAGTTGTCACGATCTTGGCCCCTACGATTCGGATCGATACAAGCCATCGCTGCCGCATCAGTTTTCTTCAGATCATCCTTCTTTCCACTCAAACAAACCCATCTAAAGGGCCCATACCCATAATCAAAAAGCTCAGGTCCCATTATATCTTCTACATAGGACGGGAAAATAAAGCCATCTTTCTCATCTACGCCATTTTTTGAAATCTCCTTAACCCCGGCATCATAAACCGCTTTCATAAATGAATTTCCATAGTCAAAGAAATAGGTGCCTCGTTCAACCAACGTCCGAATCAATTCAAACTGGCGAATCAAGCTCCGGTCCACAAGTTTCCTGAATTCTCCCCGCTCCGAACTCAATAACCTTGTCCTCTCTTCAAAAGAAATCCCCTGGGGGCAATACCCACCTTCATACGCTACATGACAAGAGGTTTGGTCACTGAGCAAATCCACTTTAATTTGATGCTTAACCGCATACTCTAATAAGTCCACTATATTACCTCGGTAAGCAATCGACACAGGTTCCTTTTTTTGCACATACTCAGCCGCAATGCGAAAGACTTCCTCAAGATCTGCGGAAACTACACTAACCCAACCCTGCTCATAGCGAGTCTTAATTCTAGAATCATCCACTTCAGCAATAATTCCCACACCTCGGGCGATTTCAACAGATTTCCCTTGAGCTCCACTCATCCCGCCAAGCCCTGACGAAATAAACAAATGCCCGCGAATATCCCCATCCAGCGGGACTCCTAACTTCATTCGCCCAGCATTAAGCAACGTGTTAAAGGTACCGTGCACAATGCCCTGGGGACCAATATACATCCAACCACCGGCGGTCATCTGCCCGTAGTTGGCGACGCCCATTTGTTCAGCTATTTCCCAATCCTTCTGATTATCAAACATCCCGACCATTAAAGCATTGGTAATAATAACTCTAGGCGCTTCTGGTCTAGAAGGGAACAACCCCAGAGGGTGACCCGATTCCATGACTAAGGTCTGCTGATCCGTCATCACTTCTAAGTATTTTTTGATCAAACGATATTGCAGCCAGTTTTGACAGACACTTCCCGTTTCACCATAAGTAACAAGCTCATAGGGGTATAAGGCCACCTCAAAATCCAGGTTATTATCAATCATTACCTGAAAAGCCTTACCCTCTGTGCAGTTCCCTTTATACTCATCGATAGGTTTCCCATGCAGACTCCCCTTCGGACGGTAACGATACGCATAAATCCTACCCCTGGTTCGTAGCTCCTCCAAAAATTCCGGCGCCAATTGTTCATGAAATTCTTCCGGAACATAGCGCAAAGCATTTTTTAACGCAATTTTCGTTTGACTCACAGAGAGGCTAAATCCACGGTCCGGAGCCCGCCTAATCCCTTCGACAAATTCCTGTTTCTCGGGCAATTCCGGATCCAGCTTAACAGTCATGGCTTGTGAGATGTCATAGTTACTGATCATTGAGATCACTCCTCACTTAAATAGTTTCAGGCGTTGATCTAAACCTAAAATTTGACGGCGCGGAAGTCCATTTTAACTGAAGTTTTAGAAATAGGTACAGTTGCCCCTAAGGACTCCTGTACCCTATCATCATACATCTATAACCCTAATCTCGTCTCTAAATAAATGTTTCCTTTAAGCGATTAACCGACGACATAAATCAGTCGCTGCAGCAGCATCCGGAGCATATCCATCGGCACCGATTTCCAGCAAAACTTTGGGAAATGGGAGCCCCTCCAATAACAATCTTAACACTGTCGCGCAAGCCCTCTTCCTTCAAAGCTTCAATCGTATCCTTCATGGCCAACATCGTCGTTGTCAAAAGAGCTGACATACCAATAACTTGAGGCTTATGTTCCTTTACAGCATTTACAAATCCAGCCGGATCTATATCAACACCTAAGTCGATAATCTCAAATCCGGCACTTTCCATCATCATAACAACCAACTTTTTCCCAATATCGTGAAGATCGCCCTTTACCGTACCGATCAACACCTTGCCAGCAGTAGGCATATCGCTATCCGCAATCAACGGTTTTAAGAGTTCAATCCCTGTGCTCATAGCCCTTGCAGACATCATCACCTCTGGAACAAACATATCCCCCGCTTTAAAACGAACCCCAACAGTATTCATGCCCATCATTAACCCTTGATTAATGATATCAAGAGGTGCATTTCCGTTATCAATCATTTTCTGGGTTAATACCTTTACTCCAGCATAATCCCCACTAATTACAAGTTCAGCTAAGTTATTAAACTCACTCAACGACTATTCCTCCCTAAATATATATTATTATCCTTACCCAAAGATAGTCTCTTATCCCATTTTTTCTGAAGTCACAGAATCTTTATATCCCGCTTTCTAAACCAAATTACTAGTTTCAGATCACACAGCTCCAAGCTTTTCCTCCGCTTTTCGAAGGACAAGTTCAATCTGCTCTTTTACACCCTCATTGACAGGTTTTGGCTGATGTGTTTCCAAAATATGCTTAATTCGGTCTCTGGCGCGTTCGACCATCGTCTTACTACCGCTCTCTACCCAATTCTCATAATTATTGAAATCCGAAAGATCCGGAAACCAGTTTTTCCTGAAATTCTTGGCTGTATGCTCATCTCCCAGGAAATTTCCTCCCGGACCAACCCGCCTAATGGCATCGACACCCAAGGATTCCTTATCCGTGTCGATCCCCTTTAGTAACCGTCGAGTCCGTCCAATAACCTCATTAGAGATCAGTAACAGTTCTAAAGATCCAGTTATTCCAAATTCCATATAGAAAACATCATGCATAATATTACACCCTTGAAGCGCTCCCATTAACGTGAACATTGTCGACTCCGCAATCGCCTGTTCATCGCAAACCTTGGAATTGCAACACCCGGCATAGCCCCAAGACGGTAGCTCATAGTAATGAGCTAGATCAACCATCCCCCCTTGAAAGAGGACTGCTTCGGGAGTTCCATAAACTGCTTGCATTGAGCTCATATCTAAGGGAGAATTTCCATAACCGTAAACAAACGGAGCCCCTGGAGCCTTTAACTGGTGAATAATTAAGCCACTTAAAGCTTCGGCGTTGGCCTGAACCAAGGCTCCAGCCACTGTCGTGGGAACGGATGCCCCAGCTACTCCACCACAGGCAAAATTTGTGGGAACCCCATTCTCAGCAGCCATTAATAATTTATCAATAGATTCTTTGGGATGTTGGAGGGGCGAAGTCGGTTCCGTATAAAGCATGAACAAAGGCTTTTGACGCAATCGCTCCTTTCCACCAACCACACAGGCGGCCATCTCAATAATATCCTGCAGGGTATCCCCATCTTCAGCTATAACCACCTGAGGTTTCTCCGTATTTTGGACCATAATCGCATATTGTTCACGATTAATCATTCGGGGGTTCACATCGGACAATAAACCCATCGACATGACAAAATCAATGTTTGGCAACTTATCACAAAGTTTAATGGCATTAGCCACATCTTCCTGGCGCCAACTCCGTCGTTCCAACGTAAACGGATCAAGATAGTTGAGCGTGTCAGATCCAGTGCCAAAATGAACCTTCGTCCCTTCTAGTTGCAGCGCTGCATCCCCACTACGATTATATAGAGTTACACGTGAAGGGGCTGATTGCAGGGCTTGCTTCACGAGAAAACTCGGAAAATAAACCCGGTTTCCGTTTTCTACATACGCCCCTGCCTGCCGAAGTAGCTCGACTGCTTCCGTATGGTGAATCACCATGCCTGTGTCTTCGAGAATTTGGCAACTTGCAAGATGAATCTCTTCTGCTTGCTTTTCTGTCAGTGTACGAAAGAACAGCCCGTTCCCGTGTGAACTTCCTACTCCCATTACGTGTTACCCCTTTCGTTAATTCCTAGATACCCTCTATTTAAGTCCCTGAGTATTACTTCTTTGTCGATTTCGCTTGATCAGTCTCAGCAATAATCTCATTTAATCCTTCACGGATAGTTTCATTTACAAGTTCCGAGGTATGTGTCGCCACGATCTTTTTGGCCAGATCCTTAGCGTTATCTTCCATCGACTTTGACCCTTGCTCTTCCCAAACCTCCCAGAATGAGCGGTTAAACTGTTTAGGCACCCAAATTTCATCCCGGAAATGTTTAAAAGTATGGTCATGAGCAACGTAGTTCCCACCAGGGCCCACTTCATCAATCACATCAACCGCCAAAGTCTCCTCATTAATTTGAGTTCCTCTCCCCATATAGCGTGCATTATCCATAAAATCATTGCACATAGTCAGGAATGTTAGTGAACCCGTTTTTCCGCCTTCCAAATATCCCACATCATGAACCAGATTAGCCCCCATTAACTGAGCCAGCATGATTCCATTACCAGCTTCCATACCAGCCTGAGCATCCGGTACCGGGGCATTAACACACCCAGCTTCCGTAAAGTTGGGAATCCCGTAAAACTGGGACAATTGCGTCATGATGGCATAATTCATCATCGTCTCCGGAGATCCATACAAAGTGGCCGTCGTCCTCATGTCCATCGGAGTTGCCCCGCCACCAATAATGATTGGGGCTCCTTTTTGCTTTAATTGAGCCATGACAACTCCTGCTAAAGCCTCTGCGTTCATCAAAACAATCGTTCCGGCTTTCGTAACCGGAGTCGTAGCCCCAGATAAAATTCCAGGAGTATAAACCACGGGCACTCCATATTCAAAGCAGGCAAACATCTTACCCACCCCATCATTTGTGTGCACCAAGGGAGAGATCGGCTCAGAATAAAGGATCAAGAAAGGATTTTTTCTGAGTTCTTCCTTACCGCCGACGACTAAAGCCGCCATCTCTAATTGAGCCCGCATATTGATTTCATCATGGGCAGTCACAATCATCGGTTTTATAGTATTGGTAACCATCGCTTCTAATTGATGAAGATCGCTTACCTTAGAACTCATATCCGAAGCGATAGCATAACTCATGACAAAATCGTAATTTGGCAGATAATCCATCACTCGACAAGCAAGTTCAACATCCTTTTTCGTAGAACGTCGCCTCTGGCCAGTTTCTAAATCTATGGTAAATGGCAGGTCTGAGCCTGTCCCAAAATATGTCCGGTTCTTTTCCAAGGGCATAACCCGTTGACCCTTTCGATTAGCAACCACGATCTTGCTCGGCGCTAAGCGGATACACTCCTCCACCAACCAGCTCGGAATCCGAACGCGATTCTCATTGACAATACATCCGGCATCTTTTAACAACTGTAACGCTTCCGGGTGATCGACTGTAACCCCAGTCCGTTCTAGGACTTCCAACGTCGCAAAGTGAATTTCCTCAATCTGGCCTTCACTAACCCAACGCAACAATGGCGTTGTTTGTTCTATACTATTGGAACGAATCTTTCTCATTAATCGTTTACCTACCTCTCCAAGTTTTAAGGACAACTTCTTCTCTATTTTAGAGTATCTCCATAGTTATCTCAAGTTGTTTGATACACTAGTCAAGAGAGAATTATGATAACTCAACAAAAATTATTGCAAGATTTATGCCCACCCCTCCAACTTATAGTACATTTCTTTATAAATTAAATTTTTAGCCCCTATATGGCATCCAATAGGGTTCTTTAGGACCTTTTAAAAATGAAGGGTTTATACACTCTAAGGTAGGGAAAAGTATACAGCATAAAATTTTTGCATTAAAATCTACCCTCCACTCTTAGCTGGGGTAGTTTTTACCCAGACGCATAAAATTTTGGCTGTGCTTAAATTTATTGCTATCGTTTCTAGCATTTACTGTAATAATTTGCAGAAAAACAACAGGAGAGGGTTACTGCTTTATCTCTTCACGTTTTACCGTCTAATCATCTAATTATCTAATCGTTTAATCGTTTAATCGTCTAATTATCTAATTTTCTAATTGGTTGCAGCAATAGTATCAACTCTGACCATGGAAATGGCCTTCGTAGCACAGGCCTCAACACAAATCCCACATCCCCAACACTTACCCGGGTCGAACTCGACCATTCTCCGAGCCTTGCCCTTCACCAATATTTCCGCCTTTCCCACGTAAAAAGCGCCAAAATTACAACGCTTAGCACAAGCCCCACAATGGGTACACTTCAGGTCATCGCGCTGAGCGACCAATTCGATGACTGGGAAAACACCCTTCGTTCCCTTTTCCTGAGCTAGGCGCAAGGGATAACAACAGCAGGAACAACAATTGCATATATAAGTTGGCCCCTTCGTACGCCAGTCACTGTTTATTTGATGCATAAGACCATTCTTATGAGCCTTCAACACAAGCTCTTTCGTCTCTTCCTTCGTCAACGAACGACCAAAGGTTCGATCCGTAATAGAGTCGTCAAAGCTTAAACATGTTTCTGTCAACTTAGTACATTGACCAGCTAGCTTACGACAATTACAAGGAACTACACGGATATCACTCACAGAGTCAAGCAAGTCATCTAAGTCCTCAATCAACAGAAAGGTTTCCGGCGCCCGATCCACCGTTTCTCTGCCGATAAGCAACTCAAGATAGGAATCCATGCGCTCAGCATAAACACGATAGCACCACTGATCCAACGCCTGCTGCAACTCTTTATCCAGTAAGTGATAGTTTTCATCAAACTTACACAGATAATCCAAGCGACCATAGAAATCAGCCGCCCAATAAACAAGCCCCCCATCAAGAGCTTCCTTATGGACGATATGCTCATCATAACAGTGATCCAACCGCTCCTGAGTCTCTTCCTCAGAGCAATTCAACCTTAGCGGAAGCTCAGAAACAGAACACTTTTCGCCATTCAGTTGAACCACGAGATCCATCTCACGTTCAGACACAAAAAGAGCCATATGAGGAATTACAAAGTCCGGTACATCAAACAAAGAGACAAACCGATCAATCATAGCCATCTAAATTCCTGCCTTTCCACGTAGCAAAAAGTATATAGCCACCTTATACCCCTGTCAAACGTTTCGGAGTATAAAGTGGCCAATCATTTAAATCAACTAGATTCAAGACAAAGACTGTACTTCGTTAGGCAAACCAAGTACAGTCCCCTAACTTACACGTTTCCAAGCCCACCAGCACAGCACCAAGAGGTGCGCTCACCCAGACCCCAGACTAGAAGAAGGAAGTTGACTTAGCTTAATGAGCGGACTTACTTAAGCAAGCCCTTACTCTTTAAGAACGTCGTTGAAACTTCCTCAATAGACTTCTTCTCAATATCGGCTTGCATGTTTAATTCTGTGATGGTCTTAGTATCTAACACAGAGCTCAACTTTTTAAGATCCTCAGCCAAAGTTGGATAAGCATCCACAATTTGCTGACGTACGACAGGGGCAGCATTATAGACCGGGAATGCATTTTTGTCGTCTTCTAGCATCACTAGATTATCCGTAACAATCCTTGGTTCTGTAGTAAAGGCCAAGGCCAAATCCCCTTTTTGGGCTTTAAGAGTATCATAGTTTAGACCCATGGCGACGTTGAGATAATCATCTTTAGGCATTTCGAAGTCATAGACTTTTTCGAAGGATGGCAAACCATCTGCTCGCCCTTCCCATTCAGGGAAACCGACAAATGTAAAGCTTTCACCTTTCTTAACTAGCTCAACATATTCGGAAATGGTTTTTAGATTATGCTTTTGGGCAACATCCTGGCGCATGACAATCCCATAAGTATCATTGAGTGGTGCATAGTCCAGCCACGCAATTCCATTCTTAGCATCCCATTCTTTGATGAGGGCGTAGCTTTCCTCTGCATCAAAGACAGGGGCATGCTCCATTAAATTCATGACACCCGTACCGGTGTATTCCCAATAAAGATCAATTTGTCCAGATGTCAAAGCCGGTCTGATAACCGCCAATTCACCAAGGCCCATCTTGTTTTCAACTGGATAGCCTAATCCCTCTAGATACTGGAGGCTCATCGTTCCTAAGAGTGCTGCTTCAGTAAAGGTCTTAGAGGAAATCTTAATGGTCGGTCCATCTTTCGCCTTATCAGGAGTTCCCGCAGCAGGCTCCTTTGCACCACAGCCCATAACCCCTCCCAAAGCTAATGCCAGGGACAAAATTGTAACGAGAAATAACGATCGTTTCTTCATATACATACCCCTTCCTTCTCAATATAAGTTGTTCCAATTATACATCTTTTCACAATAGTTGCGTAGGTTTTTTTTCGTTTCCGGCATCCCCTCCTTTAAAGACAAGCAAGGGAGAACTCAAGAACGTCCCTTGTTCCCTCTCAGAGCCCTCCCACCTTCTACTCGGTCCTCATCCCAGGCGGAGTAATTCGAAACTCAAGGTAATTGATCATTCGATCCAAAGAGATAACCATTATC
>JADQBO010000229.1 GCA_016278585.1 Desulfosporosinus sp. | reverse complement strand
TAAACGTTACCAATGTTAAAAGGACGCAAAAGCGTCCTTTTTTGTGCCTCTGTAGTCAAGTCATGTTTGTCACGTTAAGCTTAAACATTAAACCTCGAGACCATCATGTTTATGCCTAAGGGAAGCATCCCACTGAAGATTGGTTTCACTTTACCGGCAAATTGAGCGTCTGCATCGCCTTTTCCATAATAACCTTATCCTGTACTCGGAGGACAACAAGGGCCTGCTCATTCTCTCTCTCTACGAAAGCATACATGTACTCTACCACCACATCCTGTTGGACAAGTTTATTCAGTACTTCTGCTAGTCCACCAGTACGATCAGGAACCTTAAGTACCCAGACGGGCGTTAAAGAAACAACGACGTTTCGTTCGCGCAATTTTACCGCTGTCTCTTCAGGGTCATCCACGATAATTCGCAATACCCCATAATCTTTGGTATCTGCTAACGATAGGGCCCGCAAATTTACCTTGCATTCAGCAAGGAGACTGATCACCTCAGCCAACCTTCCTTTGGCATTCTCTAGAAAAATAGATAATTGCAGCATATTAACCCTCCTTATTACGTTTATCGATGACCCGAATGGCTTTCCCCTCACTCCGGGGTATACTTTTAGGTTCTACCAGACGTATACGGACGGAAATTCCCAAAACGTCTTCTATCCTCTTTTGTAGACGATCCTGACGACCTTCCAACTCCCGTACTTCGTCAAAGAAACTAGTTTCATTGACCTCTACTTGGACTTCTAGTTGATCTAAGTTGCCAACGCGGTAAACGACCAGCAGATAATGTGGCTCAAACCCTTCAAGGAGAATCGCCTCTTCCACTTGACTCGGGAAGACATTAACTCCCCGAATAATTAACATATCGTCCACTCGAGCCGAGACGCGTCCCATTGTCCAGCCAACCTGTCCACATGAACAGGTACCATACTCTAAAGTAGTTAAGTCTTTAGTCCGATACCGCAAAACTGGAAATCCCTCTTTTTCAATACTCGTAATCACTAATTCTCCCCGTTCTCCAACCGGGAGTGGATTTCCTTCTTCATCCAAGATTTCAGGATAAAAATGTTCATCAATGTGTAGTCCCTGGTGCGCAGAACATTCCATTGCCACACCCGGTCCCATGATTTCACTAAGACCATAAATATCAAAAGCCTTGATACCTAAACGCATTTCAATTTCTTCTCTCATGCCTTCTGTCCAAGGTTCTGCACCAAAGATCCCAATCTTTAACTTTAACTCCTCCCGTGAAATCCCTGATTCCTCCAGACTCTCAGCTAGAAACAACGCATAGGAGGGGGTACACGCCAAAACCGTAGTACCAAAATCTCGCATGAGCATTAATTGACGCGCCGTATTTCCACCCGAAATTGGAACAACTATAGCCCCCATTTCTTCGCAGCCATAGTGTAGTCCCATCCCTCCAGTAAAAAGACCGTATCCGTAAGCAATTTGAACGACGTCCTTTTTAGTGACTCCAGCCCTTTTTAATCCATTGGCCACAATCTTAGCCCAAAGGGTGATGTCTTGACGAGTATATCCCACAACCGTCGGCTTACCTGTAGTCCCAGACGAGGCATGAAGTCGCACGATATTTTCCATAGGTTCGGCAAAAAGCCCAAATGGATAATTCTTACGCAAATCCTCTTTAGTCGTTAATGGAAGCCTTTCAAAGTCTTTAAGGGACTTAATATCCTCTGCTTGAGTAATTCCTATCGCTCCATAACTTTCTTGATAATGGGGTATAGGTAATACTCGCTCTACTGTTTTACGAAGACTTTTTAGCCATTGTTCCTCTGTACATTCTGTTTCCTTAGGTCCTTTACTTACCAAGCCCATTACCCCATCCCCTATTTACGTTAAATTTTGACTATAATTTATGATTGTTTCTATAACACATTGTAGTATAAACCCAAATTATATGATCTAATATACTACAGTTTTAGTGATCTTACCACTTATTTATCGACTTTCCCATGATACTTAAAAGGTATATCTAATCTTAGCATCTCATCACGGTTATGAATAGAGTTATCGAAAATGGTGAAAAGATCAGGAATTTACCTGTTTACAATACACAAATTTCCGCCTATAATAATCGCAGTGCATTACAGCACTAATGCTCTAGCTCTCTAAATGCCAGGAGGTTAAATTGTGATCCTAAATACCGATAGTATTAAACCACTTTATGTACAGATTGCCGAATGGCTTGAGGTTGAAATCCTTAATCGAACTATCAAGGAAGACGAGCGAATTTATTCCCAATATCAACTTGCTGACATGTTTACGATTAACCCCGCAACCGCTGCCAAGGGGCTGAACCTATTAGCTGATGAGAACATTGTTTATAAAAAACGTGGACTCGGCATGTTTGTTTCTCCGAATGCCAAGCAGTATATTCTAACAAAACGTAGAAAACAGATCTTAGAGCAAATGATTAGAGAGTTAGTTATAGAAGCTAAACGGTTAGATGTCAGTGAAGGTGAGCTTATTAGAATGATTCAACAACTAAGCCAAGCAGGCAAGGAGGAACAGTAATGAGTAGTGTCATTCAATGTCAAGCTGTAACGAAATCTTACGGCAAACTTAAGGCCATAGATAACGTATCGTTTGAAATAGAAGAAAACAAAATAACGGGCCTTATCGGAAGAAATGGTGCTGGAAAAACAACCCTGTTAAAAATGCTTGCTGGATTTTTCAAACCTACCAGTGGTGAACTCAAAGTCTTTTCCCAAAACCCCTTTAATAATTTAACCAGTTCCACTAAGACCACGTTTATTGATGACACTATGACCTTTCCCGATTCGTTTACCCTTGCCGATATCTTATCAGAAGTGGCTCCCTTTTATGCTAATTGGCATAGTCACCTAGCAAATGCTTTATTTGATTATTTTTCATTTAACCCCAAACAAACACACAGTAAATTGTCAAAAGGATCTAAAAGCACCTTCAATAGTATTATTGGTATTGCCTCTCGCTGTCCTCTTACGCTGTTTGATGAGCCAACAACCGGCATGGATTCAGCGGTAAGAAAGGATTTCTATAAGGTATTACTTAAAGATTATCTTGAATACCCCCGAACCATTATTCTCTCAAGCCATTTGTTAAGTGAACTTGAGGAAATATTAGAGGATATTCTTTTACTGAATCAAGGGGAAAGGTGCCTTCATCTTCCAGTCTGGGAATTAAAGGAGTTAGCCATTGGCCTAAGAGGAAATGCCCAAGCTGTACGAACCTTTGTTGAAGGCAAGGAACTGATCTATCAAGAAGAGTTTGCTAAAGGCAGCTTATACGTTGTCCTAAGGAAGAAGTTATTACAGCAAGACCTTGAACTAGTCAGGCAAAGCGGCCTGGAAATACTGCCCATAACAACGGATGATCTCTGCGTTTATTTAACAATCAAAACCAAAGGGGGCATTGATAATGTCTTTAAAAGAGGTTAATCTTCTATCAATTTCTTTAAAGCTGTATAAATACAAGCTGAAAGCCTATTCAACGTTGTTCTATGGGCTTATTCTAGCTCAGATTATTGCGTTACTTTTCTCTTTAAGCGGAATCAGTCATATGTCGTCCAGCAACGGAGAATTATCAGTTTCTGTGAGTATTCATTCTGCTAATCTAGTTATAGTGTTTTCGCTTTTTTGGATACTCTTTATAGCTATACAGTTGACCTCAAAGGAGTATAAAAAACTCGAGCTACCCCTTGTATCGAACAAACTCTCGGGAAATCTTTCCGATGTAGGTTTCTTGATGACTGCTTGTGTTTTTGGGAGTATAACCTCATCACTTGTCGGGGTACTCCTTAGGGTCCTCATGTATTTTACGTATGACAGATCACAAATTATCTATGACCAATTTTTTATACTCTTTTCTGATCTATTACTTGGTATAGTAGTAACCACTTTTTATATGGTACTAATCTCCGCAATCGCTTATTTAACGGGCCTCTTAATTAAGGTAAGCATGGCTTTCGTCATACTTATTCCAGCCGCAATTTTCGGACTTTTAAGAGTTTACACCGATTTCTTTCAAGCTGTTATTATATCTTTCACAAGAGAGACATCCTTACCCATCTTTGGATTAAAGGTCATTATTGTATCCCTCATTATCTTTGGAATTTGTGTTTTGCTTTCCAACCGAAGGGAGGTTAACCAATGAATATAATACTTCTGCCCATATTTTTAGTTCTAATTGGTATTACAATAGTCTTTATCGTTCCAATCATAAGGTCTAGAGTTTTGGGGGTTCTTTCTTGGAAAAAAACTTTAATATTAGCTGGCTTATATCTTGGAATTTTAATAACCCTCGTTCCCATACTATACTTGCTGCCTGACGAAGCTTTTATTAAACAAGTCAATAATAAAGATCAATCAATTAGAACCTCTCAAAACCTTATGAATGCTTTATATAGTCATCAGATCCCAGCTGAGGTAGATCTAGCTAAGATGGAGGGGATTTATAAAAATAGCAGCAATTCCTTCAAGCTTGATTCAAACAAATTATCCTTTAATATACAAGTAAGTATGGGCAGTCGTCATGTCTTCGTTGAACGAAAGCCTGTTGATGACGGAGAGATCGACATTTCAACGTATGTTACCGCTCAATATATGGGAGAGGTTAATTTTACGCATCAAATTACCCCCCCTACATTCACTTTTCATAATGGGACGTTGTCGTTAATAGCCCCTGGTTATCAAACGTTAATGTTTAGGCAATTTAATGCAGACTTTACTGTGGATCAATTTAAAAAACAAAATTCGGCTATACCTGGCATGTCAACAAATTTCGGCGGACAGATTATATATATACGGGTTCCCAAAAGCTTGTTGATTGATGGAGGACAATACCCTGATCAAATTCAAATGGTTAGTAGCAATTAGCTTGTAGGTCTATCGCTGATAAGCAAAGAAGGTAGGTGAATTATTTTTCACCTACCTTTTCTAGGCTATTTTCACTTGTTTGTATCTCTAAAATTGCATTTTACGCTTACGGCCTTAATCTATATATTTATAAACCCGCAAGTATTTTTAAGGCTTCGGCCTTGTCTGTTCTTTCCCAGGGGAGATCTAGATCCGTTCTCCCAAAATGCCCATACGCTGCCGTTTGGCGATAAATGGGGCGACGAAGATCCAACGCCTTAATAATACCAGCTGGACGAAGATCAAATGTCTGCTGTATTAACTCAACGATTTTCTCATCGGCAAGCTTTCCTGTGCCAAACGTCTCTATAGAGACGGATACTGGGTGAGCTACACCAATAGCATAAGCGATTTGAAGTTCGCAACGATTTGCCAACCCTGCTGCAACAACATTTTTTGCCACATAACGAGCAGCGTAGGCTGCTGAGCGGTCGACTTTTGTGGGATCCTTGCCCGAGAATGCACCACCACCATGGCGTGCCATCCCACCATAAGTGTCTACAATGATTTTACGTCCTGTGAGGCCGCAGTCTCCTTGAGGGCCACCAATTACAAAACGTCCGGTCGGGTTTATATAATACTTGGTATCTTCATCTAGGAGTTCTTTAGGGACAGTTGGGTACACCACATATTGTAGCAAATCTCGTCGTATTTGTTCATTCGTAACATCTGGATGATGCTGAGTAGAAATCACGATTGTGTCCACTCGAATTGGTTTGTTGTCCTCATATTCCACCGTGACTTGAGTTTTACCGTCTGGACGCAGGTAGTTTAAAAGATTGGATTTTCGCATTTCACTTAATCTTCGTGCTAATCGATGAGCTAAATCGATTGGTAGCGGCATATAGCTCTCAGTTTCATTGGTTGCGAAACCGAACATCATGCCTTGATCACCGGCTCCTATTGAATCGATATCACTTTCCGTCATTTCGCCACTTCTTGCTTCCAAGGCCCGATCCACGCCTAAGGCGATATCCGCTGATTGTTCTCCAATCGAAGTCAAAACTGCGCAAGTATCTGCATCAAAGCCATATTTGGCCCTCGTATAACCCACTTCCCGGATTGTCTCTCGTACAACGTGTGGAATATCCACATAACAGGAAGTCGTGATCTCACCACTCACAAGAACTAATCCTGTCGTGACGGTCGTTTCACAAGCCACTCGAGCATTAGAGTCTAGGGCATAAATCGCATCCAAGATGGCATCGGAAATCTGATCACAGATCTTATCTGGATGTCCCTCTGTAACAGATTCAGATGTAAATAATTTCTTTACCAATTACTTCACTCCTTTGTTTCTACCGAGGAGGTTGGCAATCTCACTCACAAGATTCCGTGCAACCTCCAGTTTACTCATTTGAGGAAAATCTATTCTTCTTCCATCAGGAAAGAGAAAACTGACTATGTTTGTTATACTGCCAAAGCCTGCACCAGGCTTTGTGACATCATTAGCAACCAGAAGGTTGACATTCTTCCTGAGCATTTTTTCTTGGGCATTAGCCAAGAGATTCTCCGTTTCAGCCGCAAACCCAATCAGAACTTGGGACGTTTTCTGTTGCCCAAGTTCGGCTAATATATCTGGATTCGGGACCAACTCAATCGTACGGTTTGTCCCATCCTTTTTAAGTTTTTGCTCAGCAAGAGCTGCAGGGCGATAATCTGCAACGGCCGCTGCCTTGACGACAACATCCATCTTAGGGAAGTTCGCAAGGACTGCCTCATACATTTCAAGGGCCGTCTGGACTGGCACTCGGGTAACTCCCGGTGGGGTAGGCAAATCTGTAGGTGCACTGACAAGGATGGTCTCCGCACCAGATTCCTGCAATACTTGCGCGATAGCATAGCCCATCCGTCCCGAACTCCGGTTGCCGAGAAAACGAACTGGATCAAGAGGTTCTTGGGTTCCTCCAGCCGTCACCAGGGCCCTCTTCCCTTTCAGGCAATCCGACCCAGAAAAAAACTGATCTAACCGTTCTACAATCTCTGCCGCTTCACTCATCCGTCCTTCTCCTTCCGTTCCACAGGCTTGAAAACCTACAGCAGGACCAATAATCTTTATTCCACGTTCTCTGAGCCGGGTTAGATTCTCTTGGGTTGCTGGATGATGATACATGGCATGATTCATGGCCGGTGCCAAAAAAATTGGTGCTCGAGTTGCTAGCAAAACTGTCGAAAGAAAATCATCCGCTAACCCTGTTGACATCTTCGCCATGATATTGGCCGTGGCTGGAGCAACAACAACTGCATCAACATACTCCGCTAAAGCGATATGCTCGACATTCCACAATTTGGGCTCGTCAAACAAATCCACATAAACTGGATTTGCCGATAAACTTCGTAGTGTAAGAGGGGTGATAAATTCGGTTGCAGACTTCGTCATCGCAACATGAACTTCGACATTCAGCTTACGCAAACGACTAACAACTTCCGCTACTTTGTAAGCGGCAATTCCACCGCTAATCCCAACGAGGACCTTTTTCCCTGCAAACATTACACACTCACTTGAGGAGTACATTCGAACTTAAGATTGGATTCGGAAATCTCTACAAGGGAAATACTCACCGGCTTTACACCCTTAGCTAAATCCTCGTGTTTTGCATCTTCCATTATTTGTCTTGCGCGCTTGGCAACCACTATAACCAATGTGTACTTGCTATCCACTTTACTCATTAGAGTATCAAGTGAAGGTTGTTTCATATAGATTCCCCCTTAAAAACAAACGGTTTTCTTTTAACCCGACACTTTTCCGCAATCAAAATACTTTTTAATTTGTCAACTGCCACAGGAACTTCATCGTTAATAACCACGTAATCATATTCACTGACATATCCCAGTTCCTCTATTGCCGTGGCTAACCGTTTCTGAATGACTTCCTCACTTTCCGTTCCCCGTTTATGAATTCGCTCAGAGAGAACATCCAATGAAGGTGGAACGATAAAGGTAAAAACTCCTTGAGGAAACCGTTTTTTAACCTGTAAGGCCCCTTGAATCTCGATCTCTAAAATAACATCCTGCCCCCCTTGAATTGCTTGCTCAACTGCAAAGCAGGGTGTTCCATAATAATTATCACAAAACTGAGCCCATTCCAACAGCTCATCCCCATTTATCATGGCTTCAAATTCTTCCTTCTGGCGAAAAAAATAATGAATTCCTTCCACTTCACCGGGGCGAGGCGACCGAGTTGTCATCGATACAGAATATTTTAAGGCAGGTACCTGGCGAAGTAATTCCTGACAAAGAGTCCCTTTGCCTGCCCCAGAAGGTCCTGAAAGGACAATTAATAATCCATGACTCTTTTCCACGTGCTCCACCCCTAATCAGCCGGGTCTTCTACGTGGCTATTTGACTCTTTTACCGAAAGACGATGAGCCACTGTTTCAGGCTGGACTGCAGACAGAATGACATGATGGCTGTCACAGATAATCACTGCACGTGTGCGCCGCCCATAAGTAGCATCAATGAGCATGCCCGTATCTCGCGCTTCTTGAATAATACGTTTGATCGGGGCGGATTCCGGACTCACAATCGAGATAATTCGGTTGGCAGATACGATATTGCCAAACCCAATGTTAATGAGCTTGATGTCCAAGCTGAATCCTC
>JADQBO010000485.1 GCA_016278585.1 Desulfosporosinus sp. | reverse complement strand
TGAAACCATAAATGTAAACTTAAGCGCATGTTGCTCGCGCCAATAATCAACCGCTCCTACCTCAGAATATCTCATGAGTATTGAGGTTAGTAATCCCACTCCGTCTTGAATACGCCCTCCATCTTTATGTTGAAAATTACTTAACATCCCCATTTTTCAGCCCTCTCTATTACGCTGTCCTAACATGTTTATTATTCGGCATAGGGCTGCAAACTCCTGCTCGAACTCCACTCAATTAGATTGGTCATTTATGGCACCAGAGTTTTACATGCAAAAATCAGGCGACCCACAGGATCGCCTGATTTTCAATACTTTACTATGATAATTATTTCGCGAAATCAACTGCCCGAGTTTCACGGATAACGACAACCTTAATTTGTCCTGGATACTCGAGTTCTTCTTCAATCCGCTTACTAATCTCACGGGCAACCCGTGGCGCAAGCACATCGTCAATCTTATCAGGTTTAACGATGATGCGAACTTCCCGTCCAGCTTGAATAGCAAAACACTTTTCAACACCCTCAAAGCTCTCAGCAATCTCTTCGAGTTTTTGTAGACGCTTAATATACGTTTCAAGGGTCTCTCTACGTGCTCCAGGTCGAGCAGCAGAAACTGCATCCGCAGCAGCAACAAGTACTGCAACAACGGTTTTTGGCTCTACATCATTATGATGAGCTTCAATAGCATGGGTAACATCACTAGATTCCTTATACTTTCTAGCCAGGTCCACTCCAATTTGTACGTGAGTGCCTTCCATATCATGATCAACGGCCTTACCGATATCATGCAGCAGACCCGCTCGTTTGGCAAGTTGAATATCGACGCCTAACTCCGCAGCCATCAATCCTGCTAAATGAGATACTTCAGTTGAGTGTTTCAAGACATTTTGTCCGTAACTCGTTCGGAATTTTAGTCGGCCCAGCAAACGAATTAACTCCGGATGCAACCCATGGACTCCAGTTTCAAAGGTCGCCTGTTCGCCTTCCTCACGAATCTTCTGATCCACTTCCTTCTGAGCTTTCTCCACCATTTCTTCAATCCGAGCTGGGTGAATACGACCGTCTGCAATGAGTTTTTCCAGGGCAATACGGGCAACTTCTCGACGGATTGGGTCAAACCCCGATAAAATTACAGCCTCTGGAGTATCGTCAATAATAAGATCAATCCCTGTCAGAGTTTCCAAAGTACGGATATTACGTCCCTCACGACCAATAATCCGCCCTTTCATTTCATCACTTGGTAATGCTACAACGGATACCGTTGTTTCAGCTACATGATCGGCTGCACACCGCTGTATCGCTAAAGCAATAATATTTTTTGCCCGTTTCTCGGCTTCTTCCTTGGCACGAGTCTCAATTTCCTTAATCAGAATCGCCGATTCATAGCGAACATCTTCTTCGACCCGTTTTAATAACAGTTGTTTAGCTTCTTCCGATGTCATACCGGATAAACGTTCAAGTTCAGCTTGCTCTTTACCCACAATCTGGTTCAGCTCTTCTTTTAGCTGTTCTACTTCGTTTTCTTTACGGTGTAAGTTTTCCTCTTTACGTTCCAAGGACTCAATCTTACGGTCTTGACTCTCCTCTTTTTGGAGTAAGCGTCGTTCAAGCCGTTGTAGTTCGTTACGCCGTTCCCGAGTTTCCTTTTCTACTTCATTACGAATATGCATGACTTCTTCTTTAGCAGCAACCACGGACTCTCTTTTCTTGCTTTCTGCCGCAGCATGAGCATTCTCAACGATCCGTTTTGCTTCTTCTTCTGCAGAACCGATACTCTTTTCGGCAGTATTCTTACGAAAAAACCAACCAGCTAAAACACCTAATCCTAATCCCACAACAATGGAGACTAATCCAGTAATAAATTGTTCGATCATACGTCTACACCTCCTTTTTTTCAGACTTTTAAAACTTTATTATTTTTCATAAAAAAAACTGGTTTTCAAAACCAGTCACTCTAAGCATAACCTTTAAACAGGAGTATTCTCCTGTTTCCTACAACTCTCGCTCGCTAGTCAAAAAACCCATATTTTAGCTAACTACAACGAAATCTATAAGAAAACCTTTAAAGGTTAAATCTTAACAGAGACAGGTCTCTGTTAAGATTCTAATATCATTTTGAAGCAATGTCAAGTTTGTCCTAAATGGATGAATTCTATACACAAAGTTATATCTCTTCAATTTCGCCGATATTATCGATGTGGGAAAGCACATTCCGGATCATATCTGAGGGATACCCGCGTTGAACAAGCTTTCGCGCCACTTTTTGCCCAACCGAGAGTTCACGGGGAATCCTTTTTTTGGGGTTGTGATCCACTGCGTTCTTATGTTCCCAACGGTTGTTTTCTTGTACCCACCATCGTTTTGCGAGTGTTAAACACTGCTGGAACTCATCATTCCTTGAGTAGGATGCTTCTAAGGCTTGTTCAATTAATTGGGGTTCCAACCCTCTATTTTGCATATCTTGTTTAACCCGTCGTCGGGAATAACGATTAAGTCGGCTACTGGAATACATTAACGCTAGTTCTTGGTCGTTGAGATACCCCCACTCTAGAAGTCTTTCCAATACAGCACTAATTTCCGAACTTTCATAGCCCTTTTCCTTGAGACGTGTCTCTAATTCGTAATGGGTTAGAGCTCGGCGTGATAGACAATCTAAGGCAACTTCCTTGGCGCTTTTACGGGGTTTAGCCCTCGTCAAACGTACCATCTACTTCTGTTGGAACAGTTGCTATTGGAATTAGATTGGCCCGGATCAGTTGCTCTAGTTGGTGGGCTATCTCTGAGTGTTGCTTGAGGTATTCTTTTACATTCTCACGACCTTGCCCTAACCGCTCTCCATTATAAGAATACCAAGCCCCTGATTTTGCAATAATTTCCATCTCAGTACCTATATCAACGATACTTCCTTCACGAGAAATACCTTCTCCGTACATTATATCAAAATCAGCTATTTTAAAGGGTGGAGCTACTTTGTTCTTAACAACTTTGACCCGGGTTTTGTTTCCGATAACATCCTGCCCTTGTTTTATAGCTTCTTGTCGACGTATATCCATCCGAATCGAGGCGTAAAACTTCAGAGCTCGTCCCCCTGTGGTTGTCTCGGGACTACCAAACATAACCCCAATTTTTTCCCTGATTTGGTTAATAAAAACCACACACGTATTACTCTTACTAATAGATCCGGTCAACTTACGCAAAGCCTGAGACATGAGACGAGCATGCAAGCCGACATGATTGTCCCCCATTTCTCCTTCAATTTCGGCACGGGGAACTAAAGCAGCCACGGAGTCAACTACGACCACATCCACAGCAGCACTGCGCACAAGGGCTTCACAGATTTCTAACCCTTGTTCTCCCGTGTCTGGCTGTGCCACGAGCAAGTCATCGATATTAACCCCTAATGCTCGGGCATAAACGGGATCAAGGGCATGCTCTGCATCAATGAAAGCAGCCGCTCCGCCCAATTTCTGAGCTTCAGCAATGATATGCAGTGCTACGGTTGTTTTTCCAGAAGACTCTGGCCCGTAAATTTCGATGACCCGCCCGCGTGGCACCCCTCCAACTCCTAAGGCAAGGTCTATCGCCAAAGAACCTGTTGGAATAACGTCGATCAACATGCCTGCCGAAGATTCCCCAAGTTTCATGATTGAACCTTTACCGAACTGCTTTTCAATCTGGGCAAGTGCAATATCAAGTGCCTTTAGCTTATTAGTTTCGGCCATTCTGTTATCCTCCTCATCTTGATCATAACGCATTTAGCCTCTCTAGCAAAACATCTGTTCGGTTCCTATTATAGATGTACCCCTCATTACTTGTCAATTTGTTTATGATACTGCCGACAGTAAAACAAATTATATGACAAATATAATTAATGATACTTTAAAAAGCTAACCCGCTTAAGGTTAGCTTTTGACAAGAAGGACCGACTTTATTAATTAAAAGACAGAGTTTTCACGTGATTTAGCTGGTTCAACACTCACCTTACGCCCTTTAATAATCGTCTGATGCATACAACTGTGAACCCGAGAAGCATATTTGTCTGGAATCTCTACAAAGGTAAATTTATCATAAATATTAATCATTCCAATAGTGCTTCCTGAAATTCCGCTCTGATCTGCGATCCAGCGGATAATATCCTGTGGACGGATTTGTTGAACCCTACCAATATTTATAAAAAAGCGAACCATACCGGCTGCACCGCCTGTATTTCCAAAAAGATGTTCATCTTGGTCTTTACCTTCGACGAGTTGATCCATGTTCGCTCCCTCGACTGCATACTTCAAGGCCGCAGCTGCCACCTCAATAGAATCATATTCCTGAAACAAATCTCCGACAATCGCACGATAACTGCCCAAGCGATTACCTTGTATCAGTTTAATGAGTTGATTCTTGAGATTTTCTGCTTGGCGTTCACTTATGTCAGCAATAGAAGGAAGCTCTTGGCGTCGGATTCTCGTCTTAATTAAATTCTCTATCAAGCGAAGTTGTCGGTATTCCTTAGGAGATATTAGAGTTATAGCCTGCCCTTTACGCCCAACTCGACCAGTTCGTCCAATCCGATGTACGTAGGATACCGGGTCTTGAGGAATATCAAAGTTAATAACATGGGTAACATTATTTATATCCAAACCCCTTGCTGCTACATCCGTCGCCACTAATAATTCTGACTTCCCATCTCTAAACCGTTTCATAACCCGGTCCCGTTGTTGCTGACTTAAATCTCCATGCAAAGCATCTGCAAAATATCCCCGAGCTTCAAGAGCCACTACCAGCTCATCCACCCCGCGTTTTGTACGGCAAAAAATAATCCCTTGGCCAATGTCCTCCGTATCAATAATTCGGCCTAAGGCATCGACTTTAATACTGTCTCTAGTCTCATAGAAAACTTGTTCAATCAGCGGAACCGTTAATTCATCCCGACTGACCGTTACCGAGTGGGGAGAGTTCATATAAGTCTGAGCCAATTTGCGAATTCCTGGTGGCATAGTTGCCGAAAAGAGCAGAACTTGCCGCTCTTCAGAAGGGACTTCTCTTAAAAGGCTCTCAATGTCGTCAATAAAGCCCATGTCCAACATTTCGTCAGCTTCATCGAGAACTACCATTTTAACATGTTGAAGGCGAAGTGTTCCCCTATTCAAATGATCTAACAATCGCCCAGGAGTTCCGACTACCACCTGATATCCCATTCTCAAAGCTCTAATCTGACGATCAATAGGCTGGCCACCATAAATTGGCAACGGTTTTACATGCCTATACTTCCCAATTTTTGCGATTTCTTCTGAAACCTGTATTGCCAATTCACGAGTAGGGGTAACAATAAGTGCTTGCACTGCTTGAAATTTAGAATTCACCTTTTCCGTAACAGGAATTCCAAAAGCAGCTGTTTTACCCGTTCCTGTTTGAGCCTGACCGATCAGGTCAGCTCCGCTAAGAACCACAGGAATTGCTTCTTTTTGAATCGGAGAGGGCTCTTCAAAGCCCATCTCTGATAAAGCTTGCAAAATTGGCTTACTTAATTTTATATCACCAAAGGTTTGTAAACGTTCAACCATCACCTAATTGTAATCTCCTTTCACGGCTAACCCATGAGCCGTATCCCATTAAGGGCAGCTTGAACGGTCAACTGACGTACAGACTCCCGTTCACCATAGAACTGAAATTTTTCCGCATAAACGCCCTTAGCCGACGAAAAACCAATGTAGACAAGCCCCACTGGTTTTTCATCACTTCCTCCATCTGGCCCCGCTATTCCCGTGGTTGAGATGGCCAGATCTGATCCTGTCTTGTTACGGATTCCTTCTGCCATTTCTTTGGCAACTGCTTCACTCACTGCCCCAAATAATTTAAGATTTTTCTCACTGACCCCTAAAAGACCTTGTTTTAAGGAATTAGAATAACTTACAACCCCACCCAAATAAAATCTAGAACTCCCCGGTTCCTGCGTGAACGCAGCACCGAGTAATCCACCTGTACACGATTCAGCTGTTGAAATGGTTAGATTCTTCTCCTTTAACCTTTGACCTATAATACCAATCATCGTTTCCTGATCCCGACCAAATACTTTGTTTCCTAAACGTCGACGAATTTCCTCTTCAACCCTATCCAAACTCTCTTTAGCTTTTCCAAATGTGGTTTCCGTGCTTCTAGCTACTAAACGAACATGCATCTCAGCTCGTTTAGCCAGCAATGCAACCGTAAGATCTGGAAGATTCATCAGTTCATCGAGTACTTTCTCAATCGCCGATTCTCCTATACCAAAAACTTTTAGGACACGCTCGTTCATGCGTTCAGCGTGGGGTCCGACGATTTTCTCTAATTCCGTCCAAACATAATTATCGAACATAGGCTGCATCTCAAAGGGAGGACCCGGCAATATAATAATAGTTTTTCCACTTTTTTGAATAATGGCACCGGGGGCAGTTCCTATAGGGTTGGGCAAGATTTTTGAACCTTTAGGAAAAAAGGCTTGCTTTTCATTACTAGAAGGCATAGGAGCTTTCCTACGGCCAAAGAACTGCTTAATCTGTTCTAAACTGGAGACATCTATCTCCAGTTTCAAATCTAAGACTTTAGCAACCAGTTCTTTCGTCAAGTCATCAGCTGTCGGGCCTAATCCTCCTGTTGTAACAAGGAGGTCTGAACGGTCGATTGCCTGTCGTAAAACCTGCTCTAATCGTTTGGGATTGTCTCCGACGGTCGTATGATAGTCGACTTCAATACCTAAAGACGACAGTTTCCCTGTTAGATAATGAGCACTGGTATTGAAGGTTTCTCCAAGTAATAATTCAGTCCCAGTTGAGACAATTTCAGCCTTCATATATTTTATCACTCTCCTATAATCAACGCAAATACGTGGTTCGAATTCAACTATCGACCACGCTCTTTGGTTAATTATTTCTGATCTAGCTGCAAAATATCCTTCTTTTTCTAGAAAAATAGCAAAATCTTGGGACATGGTCAAGCTTGTTGTGGTCGTTTTACTGAACAGAAAACTTGTCTAGGGACAAGACTATGAAAAGGCCTTCCAATCGTAGAAATAGATCATTCTACAATCGGAGGGCCTTTTTTAGGCAACACTTTTTAAATAGGATCGCAAGGTCTCACCACTTAAGGTTTCCTCTACTTCAAGAATCTTGATAATTCCTAATAAGGATTGTTTATTATCCTCAATGATCTTCATTGTCCGTTTTTCAAGTTCGGCTAAGATATCTCTTGTCACAGGCTGGCGTTGATCAGCATTCAAGCGAGAAACATCCGTAACTCCCAAGGTTGACATTCCCGCGAGCAGCATCTTTTCCACGAGGTTGAGGGCTTGTTCATAATCACCCGCAGCACCAGTACTCCGGGTGCCGAGAATCTGTTCTTCGGCAAGTGCTCCTGCCAAAGCTACCATAATCTGTTCTTCCAACATAGCCTGTGTATAAAGATAGAGATCATCCTTTGGATAATGACGAACATACCCTAAAGCATTGCCCCTTGATCGGATGGAAACCTGAGAAACTGAGTTTGGACGGACCGTTTCTGCAAGCATTGCGTGCCCGCTCTCATGGATAGCAATACGTCTTAGCTCCTCTATCGTTGGTTTCCGATCAAGTTTTTCTCCCAACATCACTTTCTCAACCGCTTCGTGTAAATGGTGCTCAGCAATCTCGACGGCCTCTTCACGTAAGGCAAGGATGGCTGCTTCATTCGTGACACTCTCTAAATGAGCACCTGAGAACCCAAAGGTTTCGTGAGCAATTTCTTCTAAACGAACAGCTTTGGCTATAGGTTTGTTTTTTGTGTGAATTTTTAATATCGCTAAACGGCCTTCTTTATCCGGAAGATCAACTTTAACTTGGCGATCAAATCGCCCAGGGCGAAGTAACGCTGCATCCAATGCCTCCGGCCGATTAGTCGCGGCCATGACTAGAATATGAGCGCCCTGGTCAACTTTGAGTCCATCCATTTCAATTAATAGTTGATTCAGAGTTTGATCATATTCATGATGAGAAACATTGCTTCCACGCTTCGCACCCAGGATATCCATTTCATCAATAAAAATAATAGCACTCGTCTTCTTTTCCTTCCGAACCATTTCCCGTGCTCTGCGAAACAACCCCCGTACTCGTTCCGCTCCGACACCAGCATACATCTCGACAAATTCACTTCCTGACACCGAAAGAAAGGCTGAATTTGTATATTTAGCGGCTGCTTTTGCTAGTAACGTTTTCCCAGTTCCTGTGGGACCAGATAGTAAAATTCCTTTTAACGGACGAATCCCTAGGGCTTTCATTCTGTCAGAGTAAAGTAGAAAGTCCAAAGCTTCCTGTAGTTCCTTTTTGGCAACACTCTGGCCTCCAATATCCTCAAAATCAATCGCTGAAGTAGTAATAGCCACTCCGTTGCCGTTTTTTAAACTCTGTCGTGAAAAGATAAATTTCCAAGCAAAATAGGCTGTTACTATCAGCAGCCCAATGGGGAACACATTATATCCCATAACCATTAAATAAGCGAAAACTCCTATAGCAACACCTATTAAGATATCAATTTTCATACGT
>JADQBO010000152.1 GCA_016278585.1 Desulfosporosinus sp. | reverse complement strand
AGTATGTCGTATGAACCTGGTTCAACCTTCAAAATTATTACAGGTTCTGCTGCATTAGAAGAAGGAATAATCCAACCTGACGAAACTTTTCCCGATCCCGGGTACCTTCGGATACCTCCACGATTGATTACAAACTGGGACTCTGATCAAAAACCCCACGGTTATCCTACCTTTACTGAAGGAATGCAATTATCATCAAATGTTGTCCTTGCGCAGGTTGGAATGAAGTTAGGAAAAGCTACCTTTGATACATACTTAAAGGCTTTTGGTTTTGGAGCTAAAACGGGGATTGACATTTCCGGTGAAGAAAGTGGATTACTCCTTCCCGAAGAAAAAATTCGAGACATTGATATTGCAACGATGTCTTTTGGTCAGGCTAATTCAGTCACTCCCATCCAATTATTAACTGCAATTTCTGCTGTTGCCAATGGTGGCACTCTGTATCGCCCCTATATTGTCGACAAAATTTCAACCTTTGATGGTCAACTGGTTCAACAACAAAAACCTACACCCGTACGCCAAGTCATCTCAAAATCAACGGCCCTGCAAATGACAAAAATACTTGAACAAGTGGTTTCCGATGGAACAGGATATCCTGCTAATATTCCCGGCATTCGTGTTGCTGGTAAGACGGGAACTGCCCAGAAGGTAGATCCTGAGACAGGGGAGTATTCTACAACAGACTTCATCGCCTCCTTTGCAGCTTACGCCCCAGCAGAAGATCCAAAAATTGCGGTACTTGTTATAATTGATACGCCCAGAACTGAAGAAGGGCATCAAGGTGGTACATTAGCAGGTCCGAGGGCTAAAGCTATTATTGAAGGTGCCCTGCAATATTATGGCCTTCCTGTAGCCAATGATACAGAGAGTACTGTTATAATTTCTCCAAGCGATTCCTCCGTTAGACCAACTCCTAAACCGGTTGTTCCTGAGCGTACCCCTGTTGGAGGGGAAATTGTTATTCCAGACTTAACAGGCATGACCATGCGAAAGGTAGGGGAAACACTGGCAGAATTAGATTTACATTTTAACTTTTCAGGTAGTGGCTTGGTATATCAACAATCACCCCAAGCAGGAAGAATTGTAACCAAGGGAGCTACGATTGAAATTATGTTTTCCCCTTTATCACATTAATTTCTTTAAACAGAGCCAATTTGTTAAGATCCTATGCAACTTCGTTTCTCAAATTGGGTATGCTAGAACAAAAAATTCATGAAGGAATGATTAGATATGCATCTTGACCCACAGATTAACTTGATGAAAGAAGACCTAATGTCTGCCGTCCAGGCATGTATTCAAATTAAGAGTATCAAGGATGTTGAAAACGCTACACATGGTGCTCCATTTGGGCCTGGAATTAAGGAAACCTTAGAGTGGACCTTGGCCCTAGGCGAAAAATTCGGGTTTACAGTTAAAAATGTTGAAGGATATGCAGGACATATCGAAATGGGCACAGGTGAACTATTGGGCATACTAGGCCATATTGATGTCGTTCCAGAAGGAGATGGATGGTCAGTCCCTCCATATAGTGGAACTATTATTGACGGCAAAATTCTAGGCAGAGGTGCATTGGATGATAAAGGGCCAACTATTGCGGCTCTCTTTGCTATGAAAGCGATAAAAGATGCTGGAATTCCTTTAAATATGAAGGTGCGTTTAATCTTAGGCACAGATGAGGAATCTGGCTGGGCAGATATGGATTATTATTTTAATAAGGAAGAAACCCCACAAATAGGGTTTGCACCGGATGCAGAGTTTCCAGTAATTCATGCCGAGAAAGGAGGCCTTCATCTCGAATTAACTAAATCCTATACTACACCTTTTGCGCATTTAATTCGTATCCAGGGTGGAGAACGAGCTAACATTGTGCCTGATCAGTGTGATGTTACTTTAAAGGGAATATCATATGATGATCTTGATAAACAATTGAAGGATTACTCTTTCCCGGAAGGGGTTAGCGGTACTTTGGTAAGTCAGAAATTGGAGCATGAGACTAAGCTTATTTTTAAGGGATTAGGTGCCCATGGAAGTCTCCCCCAAAATGGCAAAAATGCAATTCTATATGCTTTAGAATTCCTAAGGACCTTACCTTTAAGTCCAGAGGAACAAAATATGATTAAGTTTGTTTTGGCATATCCAGGTACCGGTTTTTATGGAGAGGGATTTGGAGTAGCTTTAAGTGATGAACCCTCCGGTAAACTTTCACTCAACTTAGGTATTTTTGAAATGACATCAGACAGTTTACGTTTCGTACTTGATATTCGTTATCCGGTTACCTACCAGCGTAACGATGTTTTAGATCCGATTAAAACGATTGCCCTAAACCACCAATTTGAAATGAATGTTTTAAGCCATCATAACGCTCATAATGTTCCAAAAGAGAGCCCTTTAGTCCAATCCTTACTTAAAGCCTATTCCGATGTGACCGGGCTCGAACCTTTCGCCTTTGCGGTTGGCGGTGGAACTTATGCTAAAGCGCTTCCCCAAGGGGTTGCCTTTGGACCCGTTTTTCCAGGTGATCCGGATGGGATTCATTGTCCGGATGAATTCATATCTATCGAAAAACTCCTTTTAACAACTAAGGTATATGCTCAGGCTATTCTTAATTTAGCGGCTGACCCTGAGAATCGATAAGTATCTTATAATAGTTCGACCTAGATTATAAGATACTCGTCATAAATATAAAATTTTGTAAAAAGCTCTTCATAAATTATGAAGGGCTTTTTACAATGTGCCATTACTTACAGAGACACCACTGGGAAAATATTTAACATAAAGTTTACGTTCAGTTCATTAAGACTTTACAAACGTGCAGTATAATCAAGTTGTGCTCAAAAAATTTAAGGAGGAAACAAAATTGTTTAAAGCTAAATCGAAAATTGCCCTCGTAAGTACCACCTTAATTGCTTTACTAGTTCTGGTAGGATGTGCTCAAACTGCAACACCGTCATCTTCGTCAAGTGGAGACAAGAAAACTATCTCTGCTGCGGGTTCAACAGCTCTTCAACCACTCGTAAAACTAGCTGCGGATGAATTCATGTCAAATAATGCTGGTGTACAAGTGAACTTAAGCGGTGGTGGATCTTTTACGGGCTTGAATAATGTAGCCAGTGGTTCCATAGATATTGGAAATTCCGATGTGGTTGTGACGGAAGAACTTAAGGACAAAGGTTTAGTCGATCACCAAGTTGCGGTAGCTCCGTTTTTAATTATTGTCAATAAAGATGTCACAGTCGATAACTTAACCAAATCTCAACTATCCGACATCTTCACAGGGAAAATCACAAACTGGAAAGAGGTTGGTGGTAAGGACTCCAATATATCGATTATCGGTCGTGCTAAATCTTCTGGCTCCCGGGCAACGATTAGTAAGATCGTGATGGATGGTAACGATTTCACAGATGCAGCAGCCGCTCAAGATTCCACAGGAAACTTAATTACTGGGGTAGCACAAACTCCTGGTGCAATTGGTTATGTTGATGCAGCTTATTTGAAAGATACTGTTAAGGCCTTAAAGTACAACGGAGTAGCTTACAGTTTAGAAACGGTTGCCAACGGACAGTACCCTATTTATGCCTTTGAACACATGTTTACTAAAGGTGAGCCTACGGGCAATGTCAAACTCTTTTTAGATTATATAATGAGCGCTGAGTTCCAAGAGAAATATGTTGAACAGAGTGGTTTCATACCAATTAGCAAACTCAAGAACTAGGAACTAGTATGAATGCTACTAAGGTAGACCTTGTTAATCGGATGGAACCTTAAATAGTTACGATAGAAAAAGAGCAAGGTTTTTCCTTGTTCTTTTCTGTGGAGAGGCAGGCATACAAGTCGACTAGCTAATAGCATAATTTTGGATTAATAACTACTAAAGTTAACCTAAACTTTACATTCTCTTAATCCATAATTTACACAAATGAGTTAAACTTAATAAGTATTTAATTATATAAAGGCTCATAGAGCAGCCAGTTGGTTCTGGACAAATATAGGAATACTCTGGAGGTGTAACAGGTTGTCTCAACGTAAGTCCTGGGTATATTACAATGACCACTTATCACGCTATCTATTTATTAGCAGTGCAGTTTTGGTCTCATTGATTATCCTCTGTATCATTTGGTTTGTAGGAATGCAAGGGCTATCTACGTTTCAAGAAATCAGCATCCTAGAATTTTTCACAAGCAGCAAATGGAGCCCTGATAACGGCCAGTTTGGTGCACTGACATTTATAGCTGGTTCGATTGGCACGACATTAATTGCTATTTTACTTGGGGGCCCATTGGGACTAGCGGGAGCTGTATTTCTGGCAGAGATTGCTCCTCCATGGGTACGAGCTATTATGCGTCCGGCCACTGATCTTTTTGCAGGAATCCCGTCTGTAGTCTATGGATACGTTGGTATTACAGTCATTGTAAGCTATACACGCATACTTACGGACTCACCAACCGGATATGGAATGTTGGCTGCAGGAATGGTATTAGCTATTATGATTTTGCCAACAGTGATAAGTCTTTCGGAGGATGCCTTACGTTCCTTGCCAGGAACGTATAAAGAAGCTTCACTGGCCTTAGGGGCAACACGTTGGCAAACCATTCGAAGAGTCCTTGTACCAGCGGCATCCCCCGGAATCCTAACTGCGATCGTTTTAGCAATGGCTAGGGCCATCGGAGAGACTATGGCAGTACAGATGGTTATTGGTAATTCTCCGCGATTCCCCGATTCATTAGGAAGTCCTACATCGACATTGACTAGTAACATAGTCATGGAAATGGGTAATACTCCCTTTGGATCAACTTGGAACAATGCTTTGTTTATGATGGCCTTTATTTTATTGATCATTGCCCTTATTATGATTATTCTTGTTCGTACAGCCTCACGAAAGGGGGCAGTCCGTTGAAAACTCGTCAGGCTGACCGTTTTGCCACTGCTTTACTTTGGATAGGAGCTTTAGCCATCATAGCTGTACTGGTTGCCTTTTTAATTCTAATACTAGGACGTGGTCTACCCCATCTAACGGCTGAGTTTTTTAATGGTCCAGATGGCGTGAGAGGTCAATTATTCAATTCGTTTTATATTTTGTTTCTCTCGTTAGTGTTCTCTCTGCCAGTTGGATTAGGTGCTGGAATATATATGGCAGAATATGCTCCTAATAACAAATTGACTGATCTAATTCGTTTAAGTACCGAGAGTTTAGCAACCGTTCCATCCATAGTCTTTGGTCTCTTCGGTATGATCGTGTTTGTAAACATGCTTGGTTTAGGCTTTACAATTTTAGGTGGTGCTGCAACACTTGCGTTACTCAATCTGCCTATTCTAGTACGCGTAACTGAAGAATCATTGCGTTCGGTACCTAGAAGCTATCGGGAGGCTAGTTTAGCGTTAGGTGCTACAATGTGGCAAACCCTGCGAAAAGTTATTCTACCGACTGCTCTGCCTGGGCTTATTACAGGAATAACCCTTGTCGCTGGTAGAGCCTTAGGAGAAACAGCCATTTTGATCTTTACGGCGGGCATGAATGTTTCGCGTATACCCTTTGACATTAATCCACTTGCCGCGGGAGAGACATTAGCTGTACATTTATTTGCCGCTAAATCGAATCCATTACCAGGGACAAATGCGGACCAAATTGCCGATGGGACAGCTGCTCTGCTAATAATTATGGTTATTGTTTTTAATCTTTGTCTAACACTACCTAGTCGTTGGCTGCAAAATCGGCTGCAAGGGAAACGTAAGGCCTAGCACCCTATAAGTGAGATATAAGGAGAATTTGATATGGATAAGATTATGGTCAATCAACTCGACCTCTTTTACGGTGATCAGCAGGCCTTAAATAGCATAAACCTAGCAATGAAGGAGAGAAGCGTAACCGCCCTGATTGGTCCATCTGGATGCGGAAAGTCCACCTTTTTGCGAACTCTTAACCGAATGCAAGATTTAATACCCAGCGTAAAGATCTTAGGTCAAGTAACGATTGATGGACAAGATATTTATACTGCGGACACTGATGTAGTGTTACTCCGAAAGAAGGTAGGAATGGTATTCCAACATCCTAATCCATTTCCGAAATCAGTTTTTGAAAATGTCGCTTATGGCCCCCGGATTCATGGGGAAACCGACAAGAAAAAACTAAATGAAATAGTTGAGACCAGTTTAAAAGATGCAGCTTTATGGAATGAAGTCAAAGATCGCTTGCATGCCTCAGCACTAGGACTTTCCGGTGGTCAACAACAAAGGCTCTGTATAGCACGCCTATTGGCAGTGGGACCTGAGATTTTATTGATGGATGAACCGACATCTGCCCTTGACCCGATTTCTACGATGAAAATTGAAGAATTAATTGCAGAGCTGAAAGATAAATATACCATTATGATTGTGACTCACAATATGCATCAAGCATCTCGTGTTTCAGACCGAACTGCCTTTTTCTTAAGCGGTGATTTAATTGAAGAAGATGTAACAAGTGTCCTCTTTACTCGCCCGGCTAAGAAAAAAACGGAGGATTATATATCTGGTCGATTTGGTTGATACTTTAATAATTTAATTACGCCATTATTTCGTTCTATGTATTTTTTAAAGAAGTTTCGATGTATGATTAGTATAAAAGAGAGGAGGCCAACCAATGCCAACTCGTCAGAAATTTGATGATGAATTATTGCAACTAAGGATAAACATCTTAGACCTGGGAACCATGGTAGACCAACAAATAACTCTTGCCGTTAGTGCATTGATTAATCAGGACCTAGAATTAGCTAAATCTATCGTAATTAAGGATCTGGATTGTAATGATTTGCAAGCAATCATCGAAGAGAAGTGTATTTTGCTTATAGCTATCCAGCAGCCCTTTGCCCGAGATTTACGAAAGCTTGTGGCTGGCTTTAAAATTTCTATGTACCTAGAGAGAATGGGGGATTTGGCGGTTGATTTGGCAAAAATAACGATTAGAATAGGTCAAGAACCATTTATAAAGCCCCTAGTAGATATTCCTCGTATGAGTTCCCTTGTGCATGATATGATGGTCATTGGCCTAAAAGCATACGTCGATGAAAATTGTGGTGCTGCTGAAGAAATGTCTTTAATGGATGATGACATTGACAAAATTTATTCAGGAGTATTTGAAGAACTTCGTGCTATCATGATGGAAGATCCTAATAAGGTGATACAGGCAAATTATCTTCTGTTTGCCAGCCGCTTTCTGGAGCGACTGGGAGACTATTGTACAAATATTGCGGAAGAAATCGTGTATATTTGTAATGGAAAGAGAATGGATTTAAATGAATAGAGTTTTCTCTAATAACTTAAAAAGCATATCATAATGGCATCTGCCGTTGTGATATGCTGTTTTGGTTTTGCCAAAAATTTACTATGTGATTAAAAACACACTATCTTTATTGCATATTTGCTACACTACCTCAGAAAGCTAAAGTAAATCATATCAAAATTTCTGGGGGAAATTAAAGTGAAACAACTTGGATTTCAGATTGAACACTGTCGATCTAATTGTCCAAAATCAGCTCGTCAATGGAATGCTCTTCTTGAAACATTGACAACAAATCTATCCAACCTGAATATTAATGAAGCTCTTGAAACGAAATTTAATCCGGTTCTTCATCATCATCTGCCAAAGATTTGCTTAGCAGGTTGCCCTAATGGTTGTTCCCATCCTGATATTAAAGACTTTAGTATTTCTGGTTATGTTACTCCTCTTATTACCGAAGTTCCGTGTTCAGGGTGTGACGCTTGTGTTCGTTATTGCTTAGAAAAGGCAATAACATTGGATCCTATGAAGATAATTATAGATAATGCACGCTGTCTTTCTTGTGGTAATTGTACAAGTGTTTGCCCTACAGGAACCTTGGCTAGAGGAGAAAGCGGTTGGAATTTACGAATTGGGGGTCGAGTGGGGAGACACCCTCGATTTGCAACCTTTGCTGGGCAAGTTTTAACGGATAAGGAAGTTGTAGCATGGATTTACGAGACAATCCTTGATTATCTTAACAATGGACAACCACAGGAGAGACTAACCCACTATATTGAACGAAAAAACTCAGTCCTAGAGAGTAGAACGAGCTGCTCGCTCGTGAATCCATTGACGTAGCGTTTCCATATCTAGAACGTAAATATTCTTTTTCTTGATCACAATAATTTTAAGTTCTTTTAATTCGGTTAAAATACGGCTGACAGACTCTCGCGCAAGACTGCACATCCCCGCAAGTTCCGTCGCAGATAATGGAACAGAAATCAAGACTCCGTTCTTAGACTGCTGACCATGTACATGAGCTAAAGCAAAAAGCTTAGCACCTAAGCGTAATCGGGCATCTCCTAGTGATAGATTCTTAACTTGTCGGTAGGATCGGCGCAAATCCAAGGCAAGTTCACGGTAAAAAATCCATAGTAATGACGGATTGCTTTCAAAAAATCGCATAAACGTTTGACGATCTATAGCCAATACTTCTGCCTCCTTGATGCAAAGGGCAGCATGAGGATAGGATTTACCGTCTAAAACTACTTCAGGAAAAAAAACCGGGGGATTAAGAATGCGAATAATCTTCTCAGTGTACTCACCCATTAGGTGCAGCCTAATTCTACCCGCAACGAGGAAATACTCGGTATTTC